>CAZLYG010000094.1:10458-13370 GCA_964563075.1 uncultured Steroidobacteraceae bacterium
CTGTTAGTAACTGCGGTACATCGAACGGCTTCTGAATGAAGGCAGAACGCTTGACCTCAGGGTCGTGTCCGGGAGAGAGAGGCACACCTTCGTATCCCGAGGCGAACAGAACCCGCAGGCCCGGCTGCCGCTGGCATGCTATCGACGCCAGTTCGTCACCTGGCGTGTCCGGGAGCGCCACATCCGTCATCAGTATGTCGAATGAGTGCTGCTCAAGTAGAGCAAGCGCATCGGCTGCATTTGAAGCGTGCAGCACGAAGTGTCCGAAGCTGACGAGCAGCTCCGCCGTCGAGATACGAATGTCCCCATCATCTTCTACCAGCAGAATCCGCATTTTTTTAGAGTGAGCTTCCGGGAGAGATCCCGGCGCGTGCTGGACTGCGCGCTGATAACCGCCTCGGGCGAGATTGCGCTGTTGCTGGTTACGCAGCACATGGCGCAGCTTGCGAGCCAGGGCCTCGCGGCTGTAGGGCTTGCTGAGCAGGTCAATTCCCTCATCGAGCCGACCACCGTGCACGATCGCGTTCTCGGTATAACCAGAGGTGAACAGCACGGCGATGTTTGGCAGCCGCTCACGCGCCTTGCGAGCCAGTTCAGGACTCCGCAACGTACCGGGCATCACCACATCGGTGAAAAGCAGGTCTATCGGCGCGCCGCTCTCGACGATGACCAATGCGCTCTGGGCATCCTTCGCGCGCAGTACGTGGTAACCGAGGTCGGTCAGCATGTCCACCACAGTCATGCGGACATCCTCATCGTCCTCTACGACGAGCACTGTTTCGGTACCGCCGGTTGCAGGCCCGATGTCAACTTGAGTCTCGATGTCTTCCTGTTCACGGGCTCGCGGCAGATAGAGCCGCACTGTCGTGCCGTGGCCGGGTTCGCTGTAGATTTTAATGTGGCCGCCGGATTGCTTCACGAACCCGTACACCATGCTGAGTCCGAGCCCCGTACCCTGGCCTTCTGGCTTCGTCGTGAAGAACGGATCGAACACGCGCTCGATGATTTCGGGAGGAATACCGCAGCCGGTATCGGTCACGGCCAGCATTACATATTGACCCGCGGTCACCTCCGCATGTCGCGCGGCATAGTCGTCATCCAGAAAAGCGTTGCCTGCTTCGATCGTCAGTTTGCCGTGGCTGTTCATCGCATCCCGCGAGTTGATCGCAAGGTTTAGCAGGGCATTCTCGACCTGCACGGCATCGACAAACGTGTTCCAGAGGCCGCCAGCCACGACCGTCTCGATCTCGACACCCTCACCCAGAGCCCGTCGCAGCATGTCATCGATTCCCCGGATCAATCGGGCGAGATTGATGACTTTCGGCGCGAGCGGCTGGCGACGGCCGAATGCGAGCAGTTGAGCGGCCAGCTTGGAGCCTCGAACGAGGGCTGAGATTGCCGTCTGCACACGCTGTTCGGCCTTCAGGTTGCCGGCGACGTCGCGGCCCAGGAGTTGCAGGTTTCCCGCAATGACCTGCAGAACATTGTTGAAATCGTGCGCCACTCCGCCCGTTAGCTTGCCGATCGCCTCCATCTTCTGTGCCTGCCGCAATTGCGCCTCCGCCTGGGCGCGCTCGGCAATGGCTGCGTTGATACGCAATTCGAGGGTTTCATTCGCCTGTTGGAGAATCTGCTCGGCCTCCTTGCGATCTGTGATGTCGATGACCGAGCCGATATAGCCGAGGAACTCGCCACTGTCGCTGAAGCGAGGGGCCGCCGCGCTGAGCGCCCAGCGATAGGCGCCGTCGGCGCGGCGCAGCCGGTACTCGATGCGGAGTGACTCTCGGGCGGCATTTGCTTGCAGGAAGGTGCGCTCGGATCGCAGGCGGTCGTCGCCATGCACAGCCTCCCAGGCGCCACGGCCGAGCGCGACTTCCGGGGTTTGCCCAGTGAATTCGCACCATCCGCGGTTCAGATACGTGAGCGAGCCGGTCGGGTCCGTAACCCACATCATCACGGGGGCGTGATCGGCCATATTGCGGAAGCGCGACTCGCTTTCGCGCAGATCCCGCATCGCTTCGCGGCGCACGCGCGCCAGCTCGAGGTTGGTGTTCACGCGAGCAATCAACTCGCGTGCCGAAAAAGGCTTCGTCAGATAGTCGTCCGCGCCGGCATCGAGTCCCTCGACTCGCGAGTCCTCGCCTGCTCTTGCGGAGAGCAGAATGACGGGCAATTCCCGGTGGTTCACATCTGTGCGCAGGCGTTGGAGTAATTCGAACCCGTCGAGCCCCGGCATCATCACGTCCGTGAGCACGAGATCGGGCCGCCGCCGCTCGATCGCCTGCAGTGCAGCAAGGCCATCTGATGCCGTCTCGACGGTCCAGCGGGTCTCGAGCAGTCGGCGCAGATACGCGCGCATGTCGGCGTTGTCGTCGACGACCAGTACGTGCGATCCATCTGTCGGGTGCGGAAGGAATTGCGTGTCGGCGTCCATTGCATCCGGGAGGCGCTCGGCAACCGGCAACTCATCGGCGGACTCAGGCAACCACCGCAGAGCTTCTTCGACATAGGCTTCGGTACGCATCGCGGTGGATTGCCGCGAGCGCGTGGCACGGATGCGATCTACAGGCAGGTGGGCCGTGCCGAATGGCACAGAGACCGTGAAGGTCGATCCGCGGCCGACCTCACTTTCTACGCTGATGGTGCCGCCATGAAGTCGCACCAACTCCTGAACGAGAGCGAGTCCGATTCCGGAACCCTCGAAAGAGCGGCTCCTCTGACCCTCCACACGACGGAAACGTTCGAACAGCCTGGGCAACTCCTCAGCGGGGATACCGACGCCCGTATCACGCACGCTCAGTCTTGCGCAAGCGGCCGCCGCGTCGGTGCGCAGGCACACCGAGATGCGGCCCTCGAATGTGAACTTGAATGCGTTCGACAGCAGGTTGAGGACGATCTTCTCCCACATGTCG
>CAZLYG010000095.1:0-13245 GCA_964563075.1 uncultured Steroidobacteraceae bacterium
TAATGTGATGCCGTTGCAAGCGCGTTCGCAGTGTTGCTCACCCGCGACGCGGCCGCAACGGCCGCATCTGCTCGGGCTTTGGCCTCAGCGGCCTGCTCACTCGCAACCGCTGCAGCGCTGATGGCGGCGTTCGCCCGAGCCACTGACTGCTCCGCAGCGGTGCGTGCCGTCATAGCCGAGTTCAACAGCGCTCGCGCCTGGGTGATGAGCGACCTCGCCTGTGCGAGCTTGCCGTCGCACAACTGCACACGATTCTGCGCACTCTCAATGCGCGCCTGCGTGACCGCAACCCACTGTTGAGCCGCCTGCATACGGGCCACAGCCGCATCAAGAACCGCCTGCGCAGCTGCAAGCTCGGCCTCGGCGTGCGCGACTGCGGCGGCAGCGGATGCAACTGCAGCGCGCTGGGGTCCCGTATTGGGTGGATGGTACACGCCGTTCTGGTCCGTGTAGCCCGGAGCCGCACTGGCGGCCGCGAGCGCCGCGTGGGCGCTTGACAAGGAGCTACGCGCCTGCGCAAGGGCCGTTTGCGGCATTTGCATTTTTTCGCGGGCGGCGGCCACCTCGACGGCCGCTGCCTGCGCAGCCTGCATCGCGGCCCGCAGCTCCGTGTTCGCTGCATCGAGCTCATTCTGCGCGGAGGAGCGTTTGGCCTCCCATTCCTGCTGCATCTGCAGGGCGCGAGTCAAAGCCGCCTGCGCCTGCTCCACCGCGCTCTGCGCGCGTGCCAATGCAGCCTGAGCTGTCTGCAGTGCCTGCTGGGCCCGCGCACGCATCTGGGCGGCCCGCTGCACCAACTCGTTGGCAGCTTCCTGCTGCGCGTGAGCCGAGGCCATCAGATCGCTCGCGACATCGCTCACCATCTGCACGGCCGCTGCCGAATCGGAAGCCACCGAGCCCAGTGTCCGGCTCCAGTCGGTGATGAAATGCTGGAGATCCTCGAGGATGTGCAGCAGCTGACGAGGGTCTGTCGGCATCGGGATCAGATCTCGGTACCGCCAGCGGACTCGAACTGCCGCAGCTCCTCGATCTTCGCCTCGAGCTGCCGGGCGATGTGCGAGCCACTGCTCGTGTAGTCGGCGAGCCGGGCGGCGGCCATGTCGAATGCCTCTGCGAACGTCTGCGCGCCTTCGCCCTCGTAGATGTCCCGCAGCCTGACCCAGGCCTTCTCGAGTTGCTCGTGGCGGTCACGCAGCGCGGTCAGGTGCTCGTCGAGCTGCCTGCGATAGTCGCGCAAAGTCGTGAGCAGCGGCGTTTCCGTCATCGGTCACGCACCGTTGAGATACTGTTCCAACTGCGAGACCTTCGCCTGCAGGAAATGTTCGAAGCGGGGCGCGGCTGCGCGCAGGTATTCCTCTAGAGACTGTGCGAGCGGCTCATATACCTGCAGGTAGCGCAGCGCAGCGGTGTCCTTCCAGAGACTCGTCGTCTGTTCGTGGGCCCGCGACAATGCCGTTGAGGAGGCGCGCAGCTCCGCGTTGAATTCGCGCAGCGCGTGCTCGAAGAGCCGCATCTGCTCGAAGACATCGTCGAGGGAGCTCATCTACCCGGTGGCCCGCTGCAATGTGTTGCTAGGATAGAGCCGAGCCAGGGCCGCCATCAGGCCGGCCGTCGACTGATCGCCGTAGATGTCGGTACTGGCGGCATACGCCTTGAACAATTGAGCCGCGCGCACGCCCTGTACCGTGTCGACGTACATGCCCGCCATGAAGTGGTCCGTCTGCGCCATGATGCGTGTTGCCGCCAGCGAGGAAAACAGAGTCATCGACTCTTCGTCGTTGCATTGCTGGACCGCACGATGGTTGAACAGTGAGGCCTCACGCGAGGGATGCAGTACGGATGCGAGCGAACCCAGGCCGGAGGCGGTCACGATCGAGTGCGAGCCTACAGCGGGGCCGGCTCGCAGCAGCTCCTTAAAGGCGCGCGACGCGCCCGATGGCGTTCCACCGTATCCCGAGGGCGCAGCCAACCCGGGGAAATATTCGGGCTCCGACAACACCAGCAGACGGAAAGCGTCCGGATTTTGCGGCTGCAGGGCCGCTGCAGCGAACTTCTCCAGTGCAGCGGGTCCGGAATCGGCGGTGGCTCGCTCCACGTGAGCGCCACCGTCCGCCAGAACACCCAGCACGGCCTCCAGCATGCCTGCGCCGGGCTGCCCCTCCGACAGGCCGTCCAGCAGCAGCACCTGACAACCCGTGAGCGTGCGCATCGACCGCAAGGCGGCCAGCGAATTGGCCAACATCAGCAAGCGAACGGCCGTATCCGACCCGAGAGCCAAAAGGTTGTGACTCGCGGCACGGCGCAGCGGGACGACGAGATGACCGTGCACGTCGAATTTGCGCCCGAGCCACAGCGGTAATGGCCGATCGGCGGTGCTCCAGGAAGCGAGTCCGAATCCGCCATCCCGGACGGTACGTCGTGCGATCGCTTGCAGCTCCGTGGCCTCGGGCGGCTTCGAGCTCCACTGCTGGACAAAAGGGTTGTCGGCCAGAACCGCGGCGTCGTTGCCACTCAACACCACGGCGTGCAACGGGCTGGCAGCCGCGGCGACAATCTGTGAGACAATTGCCGGTAGTCCTGAACCGGCGGCGGCATCCAACCGGGTGACGGCGCCGCGCGTATTGACGTTCTCACGGCCGCCTTCATCGTTGATCACGACCTGACCGGAAGGCGCCAACTCACGGATCAGCTTCTTGCCATCGGCCGTGAAGGCGCTCATGGTCTGGATGTAATCGACGGGCAGAGACAAGGCCGCTCGCAGATGTACGTGCGCCATCGCCGACGACGGAAAGCCGCGCGCCTCGAACGTCTGCGAGCCCAACAGCAGGTGTATGCCCGCGGCACGGCCCTTCTCCAGCACGCGGCTGAGCATAAGAGCACCCCGCTCGGCATCCCCTTCCAGCAGCTGCTGGAACTCGTCAACTACCATCAGCATGCGCGGCATGACCTCGCCGGTCTTGCGGCGATAGTCCTCGAGCTTGGTCACGCCCTTCTGCTGGAACTTGACATAGCGGTCATCCATTTCCGCGATGAAATCCTCGAGCACGCTGCGTGCGATTGCAGGTGAAGTGCGCAAGCACACCACACGCGCGTGCGGCAGCTTGCGATAGGCCTCGAATTCGACGCCCTGTTTGCCGTCGACCAGCACCAGACGCAGCTCGTCCGGTGAGTAGCGTGCGGCAAAGCCGGTGATGATCACATGCAGCAGGAACGATTTGCCGGAGCCGGTCTGACCGGCGAGCATGCCGTGGGCGCACGGCTTGCCGTCGCGATTGTCTCCGAACCAGACCCGCAGGCCCTCGCCCACGGGTGTTTCGATCATCCGTGCGCTCGATTCGGAGAACCACTTCGCGGGACGCACCTGACTGTTCCAGTCGGGTGTGACATTCGCACGTGACTTGGCGGCTGCGGCCGCAGCGAGCAGCGTCTTTTGCGTTTCCGGAGGGGGCAGCCGATCGATGCGCGCCGCCGCGGACACCTTCGCTACATCCACCAACTCCGGCGATTCGAGGGCCTCGAGCCCTGGCGGCCGGGCCGTTGCATCGCCCTCGGGGGCGACCCATTCGAGGATCAGATGCCGGCCGGCGCGCGGCCCGGCCTGTGCGACGCGGGCCAGGTCGGCGATCGCCCGCGAGTCCTGTTTGTAGGCCGACGGATAGTCGAGCGCCGCCACGATCTCGAACACCTCACCGGCGCGCTTCTCGGGCGGCAATGCGGCGAAACTCTCCGCCTGCGCGACGATGTTGGTATTGATGCGACGGATATCCTCGACGATGTCGCGAATCTGATCGGCGGGGTTGGACGTCGACGCCCGCACCCGCGGCAGATCCCGGCTCATGGGGAAGCCCGCGCCCAGTCCTTCGAAATCCAGCAGCGAGAATGCGGTACCTGCCGGCGCCGCCAGGGCCGCACGCAGCACCAGATTCTGCACGATGGCCCGGGCCAGCGGCTTGGTGGCGGGCGTGCACTTGATGATCACCGGCCCCTTTGCCTCCAGCATCGGCACTGTCCACGGGAGGTGGATACCCTGCTCGCCGGGGAGCAGGTTGGCCTCATCGAGTTCGCCGATGCGCGCGAAACCCAGCGTCTCCGGTTGGGGGTCGCGTGCGAAGTCGATCCACACCGGACTGGACCACCGCGCATAACGCACGGGGGACTGCCTCTCGAGAGCCGCAAGGTAGGTGTCGTATTCAGCAACCGACTGATTCAACTCCGCGGCACTGCTGGCTGCGCGAGTTTCCGCCATGCGATTCGCCTCGGAAGCCAGGGCCCCCGCGCTTGCCGCAAGCTCAGCAAGCTGCTGCCGCAGACTCTGTTCCGTGCGACCGATCTCGCCCTGCTTCTGGTCGTGACGTTTCTGCGCGGCGGCGAGCTGGGACTTGTCGGCAGAGGACAGGTCCGGCGCCAGATCAGCCGGGTTGACAGGGACCGCTTTGGCCACGGCGGGCTTCATCCGCCACAACTTGCCGGCAATGAACATCATCACGAAGAAGATGATGACCTTCGCAAGGAAGGAGAGCTGCAGATGTGGCTGCGGAGGTGGTGGCAGCTGCGCGGGGGCTGCCCCAGGGGGCGGCCGCTGCCGTCCTCCCGCCCCGAGCCCATGCAGCTCATCCTGAAACCCCTTCTCGAAGGCGGGGAGCAAGGCGGTGCCGACGTAGCGGGCGCGCAATTGCTTGACCTCGTTGCTGTCCTCCGCGCTCGCCTTATCCGCATCGGCCGCGGACATGCGTCCGGCCTTCTTCAGCGCCTGCCAGTTATCCACGCCGCGCTGGTGAATCCCGGCGTAGTGACCATCGAGGTCGGCCTGTTTTTCCGGCGACAGCGCCGCGTGCGCGAGCGCGACAAACCCGATCGCAACGACCAGAGCAAGAAGAAACTGCTTCACGTTTCAGCCTAGTAGACGGCCAGTATGTACACCATGAGCACGAAGACCCCCGCTCCGGCCAGCCGGCACAGCTTCTGCGTTACCCAGCCCGCGGCCTTGCGTGAGCGCAGGTTCCGCTCAGCCTCTTTGCGGGCTTTCTCCTCAGAGCGGCGAGCGCCTTCGTGACCGATTTGTTGTTGTGTCTGGGCGAGCTCCGACTGGGCGGCATTGCGCGCCGCGGACAGACCCTTGAGCTCGCCCTGCTTCTGGGCGATCGCCTCGAGGATCCGGCGAGCGCCGGCGACGACGCCCGCGACCGACCGATCAGGCAAAGCAAGGGTTGCCGCCGCGGGTGTGTCACCCGCCGCAGAGCTCAACTGGCGTCGACAATCCCGAAGCTGCGCGATGCTGTCGGCCGCTTCCTTGCGCAACGCAGCCCGGTTCGACCACCAGGAGCCAAGATCAGATCCGCGGGGGCTGCCAGACATAGTGGCCGCACTATAGCAAGAGACCAAAGGCCTGCCACGCTCGGGTTGATCGTCTTTTCCAGATCAACTACTTAGCGGTTGATCTTGAATCTACACTCAACCTTGCGGTGAGCGCGGGCCCGGACCGCCCATGAGGCGTGCCAGCTCCGCAGACAAGCCGAACGCCCGCTCGACGACGTCAGTGCGATTCGCGCCCCGCGCGACGAGGCACACCGCGACCAGCGAGCGAAACAGATAGTTCGCCTGGATCCTGACGGCTTCCGTGAGGTCCATGGTGCGGAGTCGGGGATCGATCGCTCCCCCGGAGTCATCGCTGGAGGCCTCCGCGAGAGGTCCGGAGATCGAGACGATGCTGTCGTACGCCGCATCGATCATTCGCCAGAGTACGCGAGCCTCCTCCACGTAATCCGCGCTGATCAGCTCCAGTGCGCCACGGTTCGCGCTGGCCATGCGGACGAGCAACATCACTGAGAGCAGGATGTCGTCCTGCGCGGCATGAGGAAAGACCCACCGGGAGCCCAGCTGCACCCGCGCTGCGCGCCGGACTTCCAGGTTGAAGTAATCGACCACGCGCAGGTCGGGGAAACCACTGGTGAGTGCCCTGACACAGCCGTCCAGGCCGGCCGCGGCGGCTTCCAGATCCGGTAACGGCACCTTCTTCAGCAGATCCGGAAAGCTCATCGGTTCATTCCTGGGAGAGTCAGTCACGCCCCAGGGAAGACGCGCGGGGCCCTCAATTGCGTAATTGATGCCGCGCCTGCCGCGAAGTGTCGATGGGCAAGTGGTTACGGATTGTGTCCACGGTCAATATCGTGCTGACGACAGCGGCATGAGCACCGGGCGACCGGCTTGCGAACCGAACTTCGATCCGCGGGGGCAGTCACAGATGGATAGCTCAGCCACCGGGATCGACGGCTCGAGATGGCCACAGGTACATGCCCATCCTGTCGCAAGGCTCTTGTGTGGACCGGTGTCCTGGGCGTCCACGCAGTTCTGATCGTCCTGTTCCTGCGTGCTGGCACCCACCGCGCTGCCGCGCCCAGCCCTGACCTGGAGTCCCCGCTCGTCCTGCTTCTGCTCGAGCGCCCGTCACCCCAACACGTACCGGCACCGCCCGCCCCTTCCGTGCCGCGCGTGCACCCTCCAACCCGGACACGCAGGACGCCCCGACCCGCGGACTCCTCGGTGTCCTTGCCGACACAACCGCCGCCGCCCAGGCCACCTTCCGTCGATTGGTACGGTGAGGCCGAGCAGGAAGGGGCGCGACATGCGCTCGCAACGGCACCGGGCGCCCAACGACGACAACCCGGCACCGTGGACATCGCCGCTCCGGTGTGCAAAACGCGCCCGCAAGCTCACTGGGAACCGGAGCCGCAGCGCTTCGGACTGCTCGGTGGGTTGATTCCCTACGTCCGCCTCGGGCCCTGTGCCATAGGGGTCGGTGTCTTCGGCTGCGCTTTCGGTGAGCCCGCCGCCGGTGGGCACGTGTTGGACGCAGCGCGTGAGCATGACTCCGACGCGCTCGATGGCCCTTCGTGCGCTCCCTGACATTGGCTGAGGCTGCCGTCCCCGTTGAGAGGGCGGTCCCCTCAAGGCCCCATCGAGGGCTCGGCCTGGCGTGACCGTCGACGCAGGTGGAAGATCGGGAGCGTCGCGCTCGATCGCCTGCGGCACAACGATCCGCGCGCATACACCGACCAGATTCGAGTTGCCAACAGCGCCATCGCCCATGCTTTCAGGCGCAGGGCAACCTGTGCATTCAGCGCTCTCGAGGTCTTCGTCCGGGCGGGAGAATCCTGCCTGGCGCGCCTTGGACGTACGTTCGAGTTCGCGACTCGGACCGATCGGGAAGCACTCGGAGAAGAGCTCGCATGCAGCGCGCGCCGCAACCAGTCATGGAGCGCCGGCTAGCGCAGATCCGGCTTCTTCGTCCACGGTGAGCGCATGTAATAAGGCGCCTGAATGAAGCTGGCCTCGACACTGACGATCATGCCGTTGCGGATCTTGAACGACTCCAGCAGCGCCCAGGTCTGCGGCTCGCGAAACACCGAGCGCGCCGGAGTGCCGTCGGTCAGCGTGTATTGATCCAGTACTCCCTTGTGATCGATGAAGCCGCGCGCCATGACGATGCCGCGCTCCTCGTCGACCAGAAAGAAATCACGATCGCGCACACGCTCGTTGAACAGGTAACGCCCTGACTTGAATCCCTTCTCGATCTCGGTGAACTTCATGCCGTTCTCATACCGGGTGGCGTCCGCGGAGAAGCGGGTATTGCGGATCTCGCCGTTGTTCTTCTGCAGCGTATCGAAGTAGCCGTTGGCCAGCGAAATCAACTGTGCACGCGTGCTCCGCTCGTTGGGAGGCACGATGGCCGTGAAATTCGGGTCGTAGTTGTCGGTGTGGAGCTTGCCGATGGGAGTCGGCGGGCTGCTCAGATTGCGCGCCGTCGAGAGCATGTGCTCGATCTCGACGATCTGGTTGTTGCGCACCTTCAGACGAATCCCCAGGAACCCCGGCGTGTCGCGCTGCAGGATCTGAGTGTAGATTCCCACGTTGCCCGTGACGGGGTCGGAGAAGGTCAGGGCCGGCCCCGCCTCCTGGGTGACGGTATCCCAGCTTGCGTCGGGAAATTGCAGCATCTCCACGCCGTTCTCGCTGAACCGGACCGACTTGGAGATGGGCGCCAGTGACGGATCGTGATGTAGATAGGCCGCACGATACTGGTCCGCGATGTGCTCCAGACAGGCATGGTCGCAGGTTCCCCCGTACGCAGTACCCGCTCCCTCGGCGCCGGACAGGACGATGAGCGTTACAGCGCTGAACAGCGACGATCTCATGGCTCCCCCTTCACGAGTCTCTTTTCCCCACTATAACATTGCAAAGCTTGGCAATCAGAGGTGGCCCCGCATGCTCACGTCCTCATCTGCCCGTGCGCTCCTTGCAGGAATCCTGCTGGCGAGCGCAGCCGGCGCTCCGGCCCAGCAACCTCGAGCCCAGATCGAGCGCGCACCTGTGCCCGATTTCAGCAAAGTGCAGATCAAGACCACCCGGCTGGCAGAGGACTTCTACACCCTGGAGGGACAAGGTGGCCGGATCAGCGTGCTCACGGGCCCAGACGGGGTGTTGCTGGTCGATTCGCAGTTCGCACCGCTCACCGAGCGGCTCGTCGCGGCGATCAGGAAGCTGTCGAACAAACCGATTCGCTTTCTCATCAATACCCACCTGCACGGGGATCACACCGGCGGCAACGAGAATTTCGCCAGGATGGGCGTGTTGATCTTCGGCCGCGACCAGCTGCGCGCTCGTCTGCAGCATCCTGCGCCGGCACCTGACGGCTCTCCCGGCAAGCCCGCGCCGCCAGCGGCATTACCCGTGGTCACCTATGACGGTCCGGTGACCATCCATCTGGATGGCGAGGATGTGCAGCTGATCCCGATCCGCAACGCGCACACGGACGGCGACACTCTCATCAGCTTTCCCCATCATGACATCCTCGCCGTGGGCGATTACTTTCGCGCCGTCGGCTATCCCTATGTCGACCTGACCAACGGTGGCTCGCTTGTAGGGCTGCTCGCGGGGCTCGGCGAGACCATCGGCCTGGCGGGGCCGGCAACGAAGATCATCCCGGGACACGGCCCCATTGTGGATCGCACAGCGCTGATCGCCCAGCGCGACATGGTGATTGCCGTGCGCGATCGGGTCGCAGCTTTGGTTTCACAGGGCAAGTCGCTTGAAGAGGTCATTGCGGCAAAGCCCACGGCTTCCTTCGACGCGCAGGTGCCGCAGAGCGATCAGACTGCGGAGCGCTTCGTTCGCTGGATGTACGCTGAAGTGAAGGCGGCGCAACACTGACCATCCTCACCGCAGGTACTTGTCGAACCAGGCAAGTGTGCGCTCCAGCGCATCCATCGTGTGAGCTGGCTCACGGGCCTGGAACCCATGGTGTACTCTCGCACACTCCTCTGCCATCGCGCAGTTCGCGAGCGAAGAGGTCTGCGATGAGATATCCGGCGATGCTTCTGACCCTGGCCGCGTGCAGTACAGCCATGGCCGCGCCGCCCGGGGAACGGCAACAACGGGACGGTGTGTGGCTGCAGGACGGCATCCGGCAGCACGAGGTCGCTGTCACCTCGTACATCTGCGGCGTGGTGAGCTTCGAGAAGTACCTGGTACAGAGAGCGGAGCTGCTGCAAGGCGCGCTGCAGCGCGGGAAGAGGCGCAAGCAGCCCATCGATCCGCGTATGCTCGCCGGCATGATCCAGGCCCTGCCGTTGGTAACGCCGCTGATGAAGAGCGATTTCCTCACCGAGGATCCCTCCTGTGACCGGGCCGTCGAGCTCGTCGGGGAATTTCTCGATAAGTACCCGGAGGTGATCGACAAGGACGCCGGTGAGCTGATTGAGAAAGCCCTGCTTGCCGCGTATGAAAAGCCCACTGAGAACTGACAGGACGGGGAGGAAAGGACGTGGACGAGCACCAGCCGGCTGAGAAGAACTATGATCTGGAGCGGCTCGTTTTCTTTTCGGACGGTGTTTTTGCGATCGTCATCACCCTGCTGGTGATCGAGCTGCGCCCCCCGCCTGACTGGGACCACACTCTGGGGGGCTTGTGGCAATCCGAATGGCAGGCCTTGCTGGGTTACGCGCTCAGCTTCCTCGCCGTGGGCGTCTACTGGAACCTGCACCGCCAGCTGTTTCGCCGCGTCGTGCGCTTTCGCGGCGGCCTGGTGTTCTTCAATCTGCTGCTGTTGGGATTCGTCGTGCTCATCCCCTTTGCGGCGCAGCTCCTTCTGAGCGGCTCGCGCGGTGTGCCGCTGGCGCTGTTTCTCGCCCTGCTCATTTTGATCGGGCTGGCCCAGGCCCTGCTATGGAGCTTCGCCGCTTTCTTCGGCAACGTCGTTGAGCCGCACCTCAGCCGCAAGGAGCGCGTCTTTTTTCTCACTCACCTGTTGGCCGCGCCGGTCGTCGCGGGCGCGGTGCTCATCGCAACCCTGGCGCAGGTCCAGATTCTCTGGGTCGTGTTGGTTGGCGTGGCTCTGGGGGTGGCGCGACGGATTCTCGCCCGTCGCGCGGGCGTTCGCGGCTAGCGCGCCGTCACCGGGGCGTCAGCTGCCGTCTCCGGTGTATTCGTGTGGTCACTCGGGGCCGTCTGCGGTGCATCGGCCTGGTCATCGCGGGCCGTCTCGGGACCGCCGGCGGGAGGATCACGAGCCGTCTCGGGACCGCTGGCAGGAGGATCGCGGGCCGTCTCCGGACCGCTGGCGGGAGGATCGCGGGCGGTCTCCGGACCGCTGACAGGAGGATCGCGGGCCGTCTCGGGCTTGCTGCTGTCCACGACCTTGGGCTTGTCGACTGTAGAATCCTGCGCGACGGCGCTCCCGCAGCACAGAGCAGCGGTGGAGGCGACTGCGACCACGAGGGCATAGCCGGCTAAGCGCATGTGCGGTGCTCCGCAAGAACCGGTCCCCGCACAGTCCAAGTTCTTGAAACCGGCCAGCGCGGCCCCATGCTGCCAGCACCGCTTCGAACGCGCTGTCGTCGTCTCACTCCATGCCGCGCCGCTTGCTCTTCCCTGCCCTGCTGGGCGCCCTGCACCTCTACATCGGACTGCGCCTGGTGCCTGACCTTCCGGCCGGGGCGGGAGTGCGGGTGGCCGGAGCCATGCTGCTCGCACTCTCCTTTGCGCTCATGAGCCTGAGCCTGGTCGCGCGCCTGATCTGGCCGCGGCCGCGAGCCGATCACATCGCTGCGCCAGGGATGTTCATGGCCGGTTTCTTCTCATCGCTGCTCGTGCTCACCGTGTTGCGCGACCTGCTGCTCATTCCGGCCGCACTGTCGATGAGTGCGCCAGCGCTGCACGTCGCCCAGTCAGCCTCCGCCAGCTGCGCAGTCGGACTGGCTACGCTTGTGACGCTGCTCGGATTTGCTGGCGCGCGCCGCCGCGCGCGCGTTGTCGAGATCGAAGTGCCCTTGCGGAACCTGCCTGCCGCGCTGCATGGATTCTCGATTGCGCAGATCAGCGATGTCCATGTCAGCACGACCATTCGCCGCAGCTACGTGGAAAGAATCGTGGATGCGGTCAACGCTCTCAAGCCGGACATGATCGCGCTTACAGGTGATTTCGTGGACGGTCCCGTCAGGGAGCTCGCACCGCACACAGCCCCGCTGGAACGTCTGCACGCGCTGCACGGTGTGTTCTTCGTCACCGGTAACCACGAGTACTACTCAGGCGCCAACGCGTGGACAGCCGAGTTCCGCCGCCTGGGTTTGCGCGTGCTCCTGAACGAGCACGAGGTCATCGAACACAACGGCGCTCCGCTGGTGATCGCTGGCGTGACTGACTTCGGCGCCCATCATTTCGACCCCGCGCAACGTAGCGACCCGCAGCTCGCGCTCGCGGGAGCACCCAACAACGCGGCGGCAAAGATCCTGCTCGCCCATCAGCCCCGGTCCGCGCCGGCGGCTGCGAACGCCGGCTTCGACCTGCAGCTGTCCGGCCATACGCACGGCGGTCAGTTCTGGCCCTGGAATCTCTTCGTACGCTTTCAACAGCCCTTCACCGCCGGATTGCATCGCCTGAATGCCCTATGGGTGTACGTCAGTCGCGGCACGGGGTATTGGGGAATCCCCAATCGCTTCGGCGCTCCTTCAGAGATCACGCGGCTGCGATTGGTGCCGGCCAGTTGAAGCGAATTCACCTGTGAAGTTGTCTCTCGGGCGGGCAGTGGCGTAGCCTCTATGTCAGGGCGGCCGACTCGGCAATCGATGGCCCTGAGGACAATGGTTACGTGCAAGTTTCGCTGGCAGTGAGCAGGCGAGGCGCGGCGCGCATCGCAGGTTGGCTGTGCGCACTCGGGGCGCTCGCGTGCCTGAGCGCTTGCGGTAAAGCGGAGCTCGAACCTGCAGGTCCCGTAAGCTCGGCTGAGCGCAAGATCCTGTTCGACTCGCTCGTGATCATGCTAGCGATCGTCATTCCCGTGATCATCGCCACGGTGGTGATCGCAGTTCGTTTCAGAGCGTCGAACACCAAGGCCCCGTACCGGCCAACGTTCACTCACTCCGGGCGCATCGAGCTCATCATCTGGTCGATCCCCGCGCTCGTCATCTTCTTTCTCGGCGGCGTGGCCTGGACGAGCTCGTTCCTGCTCGATCCGGCGCGCCCGCTGCCCGCACGCGTCAAGCCGCTCGACATCCAGGTCGTCTCGCTCGACTGGAAGTGGCTGTTCATCTATCCCGATCAGGGCGTGGCGAGCGTCAACCGTCTCGTCGTGCCGGCGGGTGTGCCCCTGCATCTGCAGCTCACGTCGGCCAGCGTGTGGAACGCGTTCTGGGTACCGCAGCTCGGCAGCATGCTCTATTGCATGCATGGCATGGCCGGAACGCTCTATCTGCAGGCCGATCGACCGGGGACCTATCAGGGACGCTCTGCCATGATCAGCGGCGACGGTTTCGCCGACATGCATTTCGACACTGTCGCAGTGGCCAGCGATCGGTTCACCCAATGGGTGAGCGCTACGCGGGCGGGGGGGCGCGCTTTGGATGACGCGGCCTATCGAGGGCTGCTGCGCCAGAGCTCCAACGTTTCGCCGTACACCTATGGTTCCGTACGCCAGGGACTCTTCGAGGCCATTGTGGCGCAGCAGCTCCCGGCGGGCGACGGTCCGCCCCCTGTAGCAGAGCCGGACTCGGCCCATCCTTGAGAGGTAGCGACGTGTTGGGCAAGCTCACGTGGCAGGCAATCCCCTTCGATGAGCCGATTCCGCTCATCAGCGGCGTCGCAGTCTATGTGGCGGTCCTGGCCCTGATCGTGTGGGTGCTGGCGAAGGGACACGGGCCCTATCTGTGGCGCGAGTGGATCACCAGCGTGGACCACAAGCGCATCGGCGTCATG
>CAZLYG010000096.1:0-9061 GCA_964563075.1 uncultured Steroidobacteraceae bacterium
TGGACGCCGGCCGCCACCAGAGGAATCGCGCTGACCGCCAGCCAAGCAATCCCCCGCAGTCGCAAGCGCATGGCTGGATTCATTTCGCGGCTGGGTCTTGCAGGACGATCGAGCCGGTCTCCAGCAGGGACTTGAGGTTCGAGATGATCTTCGGCCAGCCGCCGGAAACCGCAGTGATCAAGTTCGAGGGTTCGCGCTCGATGGTGTGGATGATGGAGAGCTTCACGGCCGTGCCATTGCGTTCCAGTTCCATCGTGCAAAGCGAGTCACCCTCGGCCTTCAGCTCGGGCTTGAACTGGTTCTGCCAGCGGATCACCAAGCGCCGCGGCGGGTCGGCCTCGACAATCTCCCCGGCGTCGGTAACGCGGCCATCCGGGTACACCATCTTCCACGATGATCCCGCCGTCCATTGGCTCTCGCAGTACGTGCCAAACCAGTACCGCTTCATGAACTCCGCGCCGGTCAGTGCCGACCAGAGCTTCTCCGGCGTGGTGCGGATATACGTCACATAGACAAAGGTCGATCTAGCCATTGGGTTTCTCCAGTCGTCTTTTCAAGTCGCCCAGCGCCTTGAGGCGCGGCTTCTCGAATTTGGCTATCCAGCGCTCGTAGATCTCCTGCAGCGGCACCGGATTGAGGAAGTGCAGCTTTTCGCGGCCGCGGCGGACAGTGGCAACGAGGTTCGCCTCCTGCAGCACATCCAAGTGCTGCGTGACGCCCTGTCGTGTCATGTCCAGGTGCTCGCACAGCTCGTTGAGCGCACGGCCGTCGTGCGCGTGCAGCAGGTCCAAAAGCTTCCGCCGGCTCTGATCAGCAGGATTGTCAGAGGGCAACTATGTCGGTCTTGCCCTCAATCGGCGGCGTATTCGCGGACTTTGAGCCCGACGGGAAATTCTCGCCCTTGCCGGGGGCTGGTCTGTCACTGTCGAGTATGTACGCGGATTGGACCATCAGTTGTAGAGCGTTGGGCCCCACTGTTTTGAGGCGACGCAGTTCAAAGAAGGCTGCGTATCGAGCGCCATCAGCCATCTCGACAGTCACGTAGTTCACCATGCCGCTGAAGCCACGCGCGAACTCGCAGCGGCGCTTTTCGAGCGTGCGAACGATGTTCGGCAGTTCGAACGATCGCCTGTATCTGATTGGGCAAAAGGTCCGCGTTTCGCGGTTGTCTCCATAGAGTTCGTGATGGGTGTCGCCAGGCTCACTCGCGCGCGTGAATGTGTGGAGGCCGAAGGCGACGTGCAGATCAACCGTGCGCGCCGACTCAGGCGATGAAATCGCAGGTGTTTTGAGGAGCTGTGTTTGTCGGTGAGCCATCCCGTCGTTCGCACTGCTATGTGTAGTCGAGGTGACGGTATATAGGAATTGCATCCCTCGAAGGCCACTGCAGAATCCGCCTGAAAGTGCGAGCGAGCGTCGCTCAACCGTGCCCCCGTCGCCTCATACCGTTCGGAGTGCGACCGTCACCGGAACCCGCAGCGCACGGATGGCGGGCACGATTCCACCGAGCCCGCCGATTCCCAATGCCCAGACGGTGCTGATCACCAGCACGTGGGCGTTGACGCGAAGCGAAAATACCAGCTGCCGGGAGATGTCGCTTCCGATCGCGGTGCTGGCGGAGGTGCCGTTGAAGAAGATCCAGGCGAGCGCCGCGCCAGCCAGTCCGCCGACGATGGCCAGCAGAATGGCCTCAATCACGATCGCGGGAATGATCGTCGCAGAGGCAAACCCCATCGCCCTGAGTGTTGCAATCTCGCGACGCCGGTTGCTCACTGCGGAGTACATGGCATTCAGCGCAACGAAGACGGCCCCCATGGCCATGATTCCACCCATCACGTAGGCGATGAAATGCAGCAGCCCGTCCAGCTTGCCCGACTGCACCTGAAGGAAGTCGTGCTCGCTGATGACCGATACGTTCAGTGCGGGGTTGTGTGTCAGGTAGTCCGAGAAGGTCTTGAAATCCGCCGGACTCTTCAATCGCACGGTGACGTTCTGATAGTTGTCGCGGGTGCTCGCCGCCATCACGGTATCCGAATCGGTGATCAGCTCGGACTCGCGCGCGCTGCCGCCTGAGTCGAAGATGCCCACGATCGGCCAGTCGCTGCCATAGATCCACAGCGTCTTGCCTACCTGCATCCCGCCAAATTGCGACGCCGCAACTTTGCCTACAATGATCTCGCGCAGGCCGGGCTCGAACAGACGCCCGGAGATGATCTTGATCTCCGGCCACACCTCGAACGCCTCAGGCGTCATGCCGCGAAGCGTGACGTTGACATCCGAGCCACTGCTCTTTTCGATTAGATTGAGAGGGCTCATGGCTTCCGGGGAAATCATCGGCTTACCGCGGAGGTCCAGGCGCACACCGGGGGCGTCCGCGATTGTCTTGACCTGGCCACGCTCGATGACGCTGGTGATCTCGCCGCTCGAACCCTTGCGCAGCACCATGACGCGGTCGGGCTGGCTGGAGTCCTCCATGGCCTTGGACAGGCCCGTCACCACGGCGAGCACCGATGCCAGCACCGCCACCACGGCTGCAACACTGATCGCCATGACGAACGCGGGGCCGCTCCTCAGAGGTAGGCTGCGCAGCCCGACTAAGGTCATTGCCAGCGCCTGTTTGAGTGTGTCCATGGTCATTCACGCTGATCTGCGAGAGCCATCGAGATGTTTAACCGCATCACACGCACGGCGGGCAGCAGGGCACTCAGGATCGCCACGGCCGCGGCGACGCCCAGCCCACTCGGCAATACGGACGGCGGCAGGCGGATTCCCCCGAACAGCTCCCCGACCAAGGGGAATACCAGTACGGACAGACCCAACCCAACCGCGGCCGAGAGCCCACAAAACACGCGCTTTTTCATCGCTTCTTCGCCAAGTCGACCAACGGGTAGACCACTCAGCCGGTGCGCATCATTCCGGCCTTCGCCACAGGCCCTCGAGCAGTCCCCAGTCGAACTGGCGGTACTTCCAGAGAATGGTGTTCTCGGTTTCCTGCTGCGCGTTGGGTGGGGGCGTGTACGACCCTGTGATCTGTGGGGGAAGATCGGGCGTAGCCTCAAGGCGTTGCGCAATTTGGGAAGAGAAGCGCTCGCGATTGAAGCTCGCCACGGACAGAATCCCGGGTGCGGAATGGCACTGGTAACAAGTTGCGAGCGTCGGAGTGCGATCGGCGGTGGGGTTCGGTGTCTTTTCTTTGTTGGTTGGCAGTTCGAATGGATCGCCGCCCTGGGACATGAAGTGCACGAACTGGAAGTCCTTATCACCTGGGGTCAGAGCCTGGAGCGCTCCTCCGTGCAGCCGGTCCATTTCGAACGCGAACATCTGCTGCGCGGGGGGGTGGGTTACGCTTGAACCGTCAGTGAGGACTCGAAGCGGAGCGATTGAGTCATAACGCCGCAGCTGAATGCTCTCGACGATCGGCGTGGGGCGAATGTGCCCCTGCCGGTCGATGATGCACAGCCGCCGCACGAGCGCCCACTCCGTGCCCGCGGGAAACTGCGGTACGTCCGGATTCATCACCAGGTAGCGGTGCTGATTCATCAGCTGCTGCGCGGACACGAGCGGGCCCTCGTAGTCGCGCAGGGAATTGAGATAGTCGACGCTCTGCTGGCGCCCTTGCGGCAGGCGCACCATGACGAGAAACACGGAGTGACCGTTGAAGGCTTGGGTATGTCGCGAGGCCACAAATCCGAGCTCGGAGTCATCGGATCGCACGGTGACCCAGTCACCCTTGGGTGCGAAGAGACCTCGGGGCAGATCAGGACCTGCTGTGGCCGTGCGGTAGTTGTCGGGCAGCGCAGCCATCTGCGCATCGGTCAAGGCCAATCGCCGCAGGATGATCGCCAGACGGTCCTCGAGCTCGGCGCGCTGTGCGGGGTACGTTGTCTGACCGGGCATGGCGGCCCAGTCAAAGAGTTGCCATAGGTCGTGCTGCAGGAGGATGCGCTTGAACGGGTCGCGAATCATTCGCTCCGCATGGGAACGGATGAACTGGTCCAGTAGACGAACTGCGGTGGAGTGCGAGGGCTCGACCAGTAGGTGTTCAGTGCTCCACCAGTAGAGGATGTCGACTTCCTTGAGCCCGTAGACCGTGCCCTCGGGGGCCACGCGTGCGAACAGTGCGGAGTTGAGCTGATTCCAGAGATGGCGCGGATCGGGATCGTAGACCGTGCTGGCGGGGATGGGCTCTGCGGCGGTTGCTGCCACCGAGCAGATCAGAAATCCCAGCGCCAGAAGGACGGCTTGCATCGCTTTTGAAGTCGCAGTGATGGTTCGGCCGATGAGCTGTTGGCTGCCCACCAGCGGACCGGCCGCCGGTGCTACCGATGGGCTGAGCGAGGATGCAGGTCGGAGTCACTCGAGCTCACTGAGAATCTCCTCGAGCACCCGTTGGTCGCCGCGGAGGTAATTCGCTGCGTCGGGGCTCCGCTGCAGACACCGGTACCCGAGAGTCGATCAGCGCTTGATCGACTGCGTCAGCCAGATCGGCCTCCAAGAGGAGATCGACGTCTTGCGTCGCGCGCACGACTTTGTGAGGAGCCAATGCCAGTCCACCGATGAGGGCGAACTTTGCCCCCACGCTGTCCAACGTGGCGATCGCTTCCTCGGGTTGTCTGCCTAGACGCGATGAGGCTTTAGTCATGAGTGAGTCGCGTTCAAACCGTCCACAACGATTAGTCAGCAAGGTGCTGGCGACGCCGACCGTCTGCGCTGTGCTTCCTGGTCGTCGCGCCCGGCATTTCGGCTTCGGTCGGTCGGCCGAATTGCTGCCACTCGGGCGGCATGCCGGAGCAAGCAGATCGCCGACGACCAGTGAAATTGAGTGGCCCAGATTTAATTGGTGGCGGTCGCTGGTTAAATACTTTGCCGTACCAGAGACGCTAGTTAAATCTAGGTCTCTACGCTTTTAATATACCCCCCGGCCGGCAAAGCTCAAAGTGCCTTGGATCGCGCCGTGCTGTTCCTTGGGGACCCAATCCACGCTGGATGAACTGCTCGCGCATGAGGTCGAGGCGGTGCCCGGCGCGCCGGGCGAGCGCCGGCCATGAAGCTTCCGCGTTTCGCGGTTCTTAGTTTTCAAGAACTCCGTTGTCTGGGATTGCGGTTAGACTCTGCTGCAGTAGCTGCGGAGAGATGACATGATCGACGCTCGAAGGATTCTACATTCCTTGGCGGTCTTGGCGGCTGCCCCTGGCGCCGTGACGCTCCCAACACGAGCCCTTGCCACCTCCGCCGAGGTCGATGCTGCATACCCCAAGGCCTACGCTCTGTACGTCGACCTTCACCAGCACCCGGAGCTTTCCGGCGCCGAAACGCAGACTGCCACCAAACTGGCTACCCAACTGCGCGCACTCGGGTACACAGTAACCGAGCACGTCGGGGGCACCGGAATGGTCGCCATCCTCAAAAATGGTCCGGGCAAAACGATCATGCTGCGCACCGAGCTCGATGCGTTGCCCATCGAAGAAAAAACAGGTCTGCCTTTCGCCAGCAAGGTGCGCGCCAAGGACCCGACCGGTCGGGATGTCCCTGTGGGGCATATGTGCGGGCACGACCTCCACATGAGCGCTCTGGTAGCGACAGCGGCGATCATGGCCCACACCCGCAATTCCTGGCAGGGCACGCTGATGCTTGTCGGCCAGCCCGCGGAGGAGACGATCAGCGGCGCGAGCGGGATGATCCGAGATGGCCTCTTCACGCGCTTCCCGCGTCCGGACGATATTCTGGCACTGCACGTGACCAATGGCCTGCCGGCTGGCAAGGTGGGCGTCGCCTCAGGCATCTATGACTCGAACGCTGATTCCCTGCGCATCACGATCTTCGGCAGGGGTGGACACGGCTCAGAGCCGAGCAGCACCATCGATCCGGTGGTCATTGCTGCACGCACCGTGCTGTCTCTGCAGACCATCGCGTCCCGCGAGGTGAAGCCAGGAGAGTTCGCCGTCGTTACCGTCGGCTACATCAATGCCGGCACCAAGAACAACATCATTCCGGATAAGGCCGAGCTCGGTCTCACCGTCCGCACCTACAAGGCGGATGTGCGCAAGCAAGTGCTAGCGGCCATCACTCGTATCGCCAATGGGGAGTCGCAAGCGGCCGGTGCTCCGCGCGCCCCGCTGATCGAGCGCTTCGAGCAGGCCGACGCCGTCTACAACGATCCGGCGCTCACCCAGCGCATGCGGACCGCCCTGGAAGGAGCGCTTTCCCGGGACAACGTCGTGACCGAAGAGCCGATCGCCGCGTCGGAGGATTTCTCCGCCTTCCTCGAACAGGGTATCCCAGGGTTCTATCTCACCCTGGGAGGCGCCGATCCGCAGAAGCTGAAGGAAGCCAGGGCGGCCGGGACGCAGCTCCCCTCAAACCACTCTCCGCTGTTTGCACCCGACATCGACCCCGCACTGCACACGGCGATTACGGCTGAGGTCACCATGCTGCGTGATCTGCTGAAACCAGCCGCTGCCGGCTGAAAGAGAATACCCGCAGGGCCCTGCTGCCAGCGCTACCGTGCCGCGCTCGCACCGCCCCGGGCGTTGTGAGAATGCGAGGACTCCATTCGTGTTTTGCGAATAACGCCTGCGACGCTGACAGCTTCGCGACGCTCGCAGAGTGCTTCTGTGCCTTGAGTTTGTTGTGTTTCATGCCTCCACCGGCGCAATCCCGCACCCCCCGGCACACCTCCTGAAGTCGCCATTCGCGCCGTGGCGCTTCTGCAACGCGATTGCGGGCAGCTTGCGTTTGCGTATACTCGAATCGAGTCCACTCGATTTCGATTGACCGCGGCATAGGGACTGCTCGAGATAGCGCCGACGCCAGTCCGCAGCATCGCCAGGCCGCGGCCCGTGCCTCGATCAGCCACCGTGCTCAAAGTGGTCTCGTTCAGCAAATCAATAAACGAACGGGGGTAAGCGCTATGGTTCGGAGGGAGTGGGGCACGGTTCGAGGCCTATCTCAATGTGCCGCCGCAGTCGCGGCGCTGCTCGCAAGCTCGGGGGCCGCCTGGGCGCAATCTGCCGTCCCGGCCACTCCGGCCGCAACGGCCGCCGGCAACGAGGCCGATGTGTTGCAGGAAGTCGTGGTAACGGCTGAGCGCAGGTCATCGGACCTTCAGACGACGCCCATTTCGATGTCTGCCGTGTCCGGGGATCAGCTGGCTCAGCAGCAGATCAACTCCGTACAGGGCCTGCAGACCCTGGTCCCGAATTTCACGGTGAACGATCAGGGCGGCGCGTTCGAGGCCTACAACATTCGCGGCGTGGGCAATACCGCCTTTACGCCCTCCATTACAACCGGCGTCGCCGTATTCCGGGACGGACTGTTGCTCTCGGAGACGATCGGACAAAACGAGCCGCTGTACGACATTCGCGACGTCGAAGTGCTGCGCGGTCCTCAGGGAACCTTCGTGGGTGCCTCTTCCACGGGCGGTGCCGTTCAAATCAATTCACAGGATCCCAATTTCAATGGAATCAACGGCTACGCCGAATCTCAGTTCGGCAATTACACCGAGCACAAGATCGACGGTGCGGTCAACCTTCCGGTGAACGATACCCTGGCGGCGCGGCTGGCATTCAATTGGGAGTCCCGCAACAGTTTCTACCGTGACATCGGAGCTCAGGTGACGAGCGGCTCCGAGCCGATCATCGATCCGGGCAAGTTCGACGCGCGGGACTTTCGTATCGGAGTGCTGTGGAAGCCCAATGAATCCTTTCAGGCTCTTCTCAAGGTGGAGTACAACCTGATCGACCAGGGCGGAAGTGGTGGCTCCCCGTCGCAGGCGACCTATCAAACACTGTTCAACAATGGCGGCCCGGGTAATCCGCTCTGTCCGGTAGCACCCGGCCCGGGCGGGTTGGTGATGACCTGTCCAGCGCCCGGAACGACGACCTACTCCCAGTACTACGCGTATTCAACGCATATCCCTTTTCTGCTGAACTACTACGGGACGGATTACGCGTACACCGACCTGCAGAACAGGTATGGCCTGGAGCTTCGCTATACCTTGCCCGATGGCGTCGTACTGCGCTCGCTGACGGGCTATCAGCACTTCGACGTTCACAACATCGGGGGCAGCCTCAGTGCCGCGAATTCCGGTGTTACCTACCAGGAAATCGGCCCGGATGACGACTATTACAGCGAAGAGCTGAATATCATTTCCCCGACCGGTGGCAAGGTGGACTGGATTGCAGGCGCGTTCGCGTACTACCGCAAGACGCCGGTGCTCAATACGATCTACGGGGTGGGCCCGCCGTACGCGCCCTATCAGCCGCCGGCGACGGTCGTTTACGTTCCATATGCCTCGATAGCGCGCGCGGCTGCGGTCTTCGGGCAGATCAACTGGCATATGACGGACACCCTCGAGCTGCAGGTGGGTGTGCGCGAGAACAATGATCGGCTTTACAACATCAACGAGCCACCCGGCCCCGGGCAGCCGCCGGGCGGCGTCTATCTCTACCCCGCCACTCCGACATCCCAGCCGCTGGCAACCATCGGAGCCACGGAAAGGGTTTACAAGGATAACGTGCCGACCGGTAAGGTCGGACTCAACTGGACTCCGGCGCCCGGGCAGTATTTCTACGCGTTCTATGCGCGCGGCTATAAAGCCGGTGGAGTGGTGGTCAGCAATGCGCCGCTGCCGCTCACCTTCACGCCGGAGCATCTCAATGACTATGAGGTCGGTTGGAAGGGGACGCTGTTCGATGGCCACCTGCAGACGCAGCTCAACGGTTATTGGATGGACTACCGGGACATGCAGTACCCGCTGTTCGACATCAACAACCCCTCGGCCGGGCTGAATGTCGAAAACCTCGCTCCCTCCACGCTCAAGGGTATCGAATTCTCGATGCAGTCGCGCGTCGGAGGATTCGGCGTGAATTTCGGGCTCTCGTATAACAAGTCTTCACTCGGGGCGATCACGGCGTTACCGGACTACCGGCTACCCGCAGGGTTCACGGGCCCCGCTCCGCCTCCACCCGTACAATGCGGAGCGCCGTCGCAAACCCCGCTGGCACCGTGCTTCAACTATCTGCCGTACGAGCAGACGGTGAGTGGTGAGCAAAATCCCTAT
>CAZLYG010000096.1:9071-13189 GCA_964563075.1 uncultured Steroidobacteraceae bacterium
TTCGCCCAAGATCACGGCCAATCTGACCGCGGACTATATGATCCCGTTCGGTGGAGGCCAGCTGGATCCGCGGGTCACTTACAGCTACATCGGCGAGCAATGGGTCTCGATATTTCAGGACAGCGAGTTCAATCGTCTGACCTCGCGTAAGCTTCTGGGCGCCAACCTGACCTGGTTCTCCGGGCCTTGGACCGTGGATCTGTACGGGACGAACCTGACCAACCTGACGTACCTTTCCGGAACCAACGGCAGTGGCAGCGGCAGCGGCGATGTGTTCTACGGTGCGCCGAGGCAGTTCGGCTTCCGCATAGCACGGACGTTCTAAGGCCAAGCGCAACGGTCAGGGTCGATGGACGCCCATCGATCCTGACTCTGCGGGCAAGGGCCACTGAGGTCGAGAGTCGGATCAGGGAATCGAACACGGTAACAGGGTGTCGGGTGTCTGCATCAATGCGAGATAGCGCGCCCAGGAGTCCTCATGGGATGTGCCGTTAACGCAGCGCGCGACCAGCTTCCGCCCCATCGTGTACGTCACGACATAGCTTCTGAATTCATTGACGTAGAGGAGGGTGGGTACCGCGTCCGCCATCGCGGCACCCTCATCGAGTGCCTGCTCCGCCCGCACGAACTCCAGGCGCTGATCCAGATAGTCGCGGGCAACGACCGCCTCGGTGTCGCGCAACTGGTCAATGAGCCCCTCGACTCGCACGTACTGGGCAGCTCGCAGCGGATCGAGACCCGCAGCTGGAAACAGCACGTTGCGCTCGAACTCGAGCCTTTCCGCCGGAGGAAACGCCAGATCCAGAGCTTCGCTCGCCGCTCCCTCCGACAACAGCGACTGCGGCGAGAAGGTGGGTTGCACGGCCACCTCCGGCCAGGCATGCCCCTTCCAGTCACGGATGGAATTGAAAGAATGATGCCCCGGATAGCCCTCATGACAGGCCAGATTCAGCACCTCCTCAGGCCCGAGGGCAAAACTCAGATTGACCTTGAGAACGCTGTGATAGTGGCCCAGGTACGCGCTGAAGCCGGACCAGGGTGCCCCCTCCACGTAGCTGACACTGACGCTCTCCCCCGGAGGGAGCGGCACATGAGCCAGCGTCTGACGCCGGCAACCCTCCAACGCCGCCGACATCACTGCCGCCAGCCGTTCTCTGGGAATGACAAAGCCACGGCTGAAACGGACGTAGCGCTCGCCGAGGTCGCCATCCCCACCCAGCAGTCGTTGCAGCTCAGCCTGAATGGCCGCGACGTGAGGGCGATCCAAGCTGGCCTCGACCTTCACCCCAAACAGCGCCATGGATTCAGCATCAAAGGATGTGCTTTTGCCCGCAAGGACCTCCACCCGTGCGGCCAGCGCCTTCAGCTGTGCGGCCAGATAATCGCGGCGGCGTTTTGCCTCGTCACTGGCAGTCGCCACCGTAGTGGCTTGGAGTTGGTTCGCCAGTCTCAACGCCGCTGCGCGAATTTGCCCGAACGTCTCCGGGTGCCCATGCACGCCC
Organism: uncultured Steroidobacteraceae bacterium; assembly: GCA_964563075.1. GTDB lineage: Bacteria > Pseudomonadota > Gammaproteobacteria > Steroidobacterales > Steroidobacteraceae > 13-2-20CM-66-19. Next base: position 10,574 of record CAZLYG010000096.1, read on the forward strand.
TCCACCCAATTGGGTGGCCCGACGTAGTAGTCGATCGAGTCATGATCCCGCTCGCCGAGCGCGACCGCCAGCCGTACGTATTCCCGAGCAGCCGCATCGAGGGCGTTGTCGTGCGAATGCCCGTTTTCGTAGCGCCAAGCCACGCCCGCCACCGCCAGAACGGCGAGGGCGCCGCTTATCCACCTGTTGCCCTGGGAAGTGAGCATCGAGATTCGACCCATGCTACGTGAGATCGCCCTGACCGGGACATTGTTGTTCAGCTCCGCTCTCCCGGCCGCTCCGGCCACGGTCAGCGGAACGTTCGCCTTTCAAGGTGGACTGTCCGTCACCGATGGACATCTGCGGTATGCGACCACAGGATCGGATCCACTCGATCAGCATATCGCCATCTGGATGACCCCGCACGGCAGCGGGCAACCGATCCTGAGCTACTCGGTCGAAATGACGAAGAAGCTGCACGTCATCATCGTCGACTCCAGCCTCGCCACCTTCCTGCACATCCATCCGACCCTGGGTACCGATGGCCTGTTCTCCATCGACCAGCGTTTCCCAGGCCCGGGCACCTATTACCTTTACGCCGACGGTATCCCGAATAACGGCGATCACCAGGTGTTCCGCTTCGTACTCACTATCGGTAAAGCAGCCCCCGTGAGGCAGCCCGCACTGGTGCCGACAGGCCGCGAGCTCACGGTGGGCCCGTACACAGTCGACCTCAGCAAAGCGCGACTCACGGCCGGAAGCGTCGACGAGCTGGAAGTCGGAGTGTACGAGGGCGGCGCGCCCGCCAAGGACCTGCACCCCTATCTCGGGGCACCCGCACATGCGGTCTTCCTCAATGCCCACGATCTCACCTACGTCCACGTGCACCCGATGGCGGAAGGCGGCATGCCGGGCATGGACATGAAAGGGATGGATATGAAGGGCATGGACATGTCCGTAAGAACCACGGATCTCCCCGACTCCGCCTCGGTGCCGGCCACCATGGTGTTGCGAGTCGGGGTGAAGGAGGCGGGCCTCTACAAGATGTGGCTGCAATTTCGGGGTGGCAGTCAGCTGTACATCGCGCCCTTCGTGCTGCGCGCCGAATGACCGGGCCGGCCTAACGGCAAACTCAAGTCAATGGTCTTTACGAAACATAGTGGGGTTGAATCGCGATGATCACCAATAACGTCAACAGGCGAGTCCAGTGGGCCGTGTCGTGTTGCCTGGCCGGCACGATGCTACTGGCGGCAGGCTGCAAGCCACAGCAACAGGCCGTCCCCACCGCACAAGCCCCCGGCGCGCCCAAGCTGGGAATACGCCCCCACGGCGACGAAGCCATTCACGTGGACATGAGCAAGATCCCGCCCGATCTGCAGAAGGTGTTCGCGTATATCGATGCCCACATCGACGAGCACGTCGAGAATCTGCAGAAATGGATCAGGCAACCCAGCATCTCCAATAGCGGCGAGGGCATTCCCGAAAGCGCCGAGATGGTCAAAGGCTTCTTCGACAAGCTCGGCTGCCAGCAGACGCGCGTGTACGACGTGGGTATCACGGAGTACGGCTCTCCGGGCAACCCCGTCGTGTACGCAAAATGCGACGAGGGTGCACCCAGGACGCTGGTCCTCTACTGGATGTACGACACCATGCCGATCACCCAGCCGGAGAACTGGGTCGCTCCCCCGTTCGAAGGCCGGCTCGTCGACGGCAAGACCGCCGGGCTCGACGTCAACTACCGCAAGGTCCTGATCGGCCGCGGCGCGGTGAACTCCAAGGGTCCCGAGATGGCCCAGTACAACGCGCTCGCGTCCATGAAAGCCGTCCTGGGCAAGCTGCCGGTGAACCTGATCGTCGTCGCGGAAGGGGACGAGGAGCGCATGGACATCGGTCTGCGCAAATTCATGAAAGAGCATTCCGACCTGTTCAGGGGCGGCGATGCCATGCTGATGTTCGGTTTCCAGAATCCGACCACCGGCGGCGCCGGTATCATGGGTGGCTCCGAGGGCTGCGTGTATGTAGAGCTCACCACGAGCGGCAAGAGCTGGGGGCGCGGCCCGGTGCAGTCAGACATCCACGGAGCCAACAAGCGCTCGGTGGACAGCCCGGCGTGGCGGCACATAAAGATGCTGGCCTCACTCGTCTCCGACGATGGTAACACCCCGAAGATCGAGGGCTTCTTCGACAACATCGAGCCGCTGAACGCGCAGGAAATCGCCGGTCTGAAGAAGGCCGCGGAAAAGTTCCAGATCGATGTCGCGGAGAGGAACCTGGGCGTCGCGCGCTTCATCTCCGATGATCCCTTCACGATCCTGAAAATGGGCCGCTACGGCACCTCCTTCAACCTGGATGGCATCTGGGGCGGCAACATGTACGCCGGCGGGGCAGGAGCGATCCTGCCGAACAAGATCACCTCCAAGCACCAGATCCGCTACGTGCCGAACATGAACGGGCTCGACCTGGTGAAGAAGCTGCGCGCGCAGCTCGACCGCAACGGCTACAAAGACGTGGAGATCAAGCTGATAGGCGACGTCCCCTGGTCGAAGATGTCCTACGACACCGATATCGCCCGTGCCGTAACGACCTCCTACAGCGAGTTCAACATCCCTTTCCAGCCGCCCTCACAGACCGAGACGA
>CAZLYG010000097.1:0-3293 GCA_964563075.1 uncultured Steroidobacteraceae bacterium
TCGAGCCGGCATCGAAGGTGACATCCGCGTCCATGGCGCGCACGCGTTTCACTTGCAGCCGCGCCGTCGGAAACAGGGGTTTGTTGGCCGGCGCCGGCTCGGCCGCACCCTTCCTGGACGGTTTCGGCTTCTCACCCGGTTTGGCAACGCTGCCCGCAGCCTTGGGTTGGGCCCCCAGTGGCGCAGCCAGGTCCGCGAGCGCCAGCTCTTTGGAGTGCAGGTCACCCGAGATCGAGGGGCGCTTGCGCGAGATGTCCACCAGCAGATCCCCGCGCAGATCGCTTCTACCCACCGTTCCCTGCAGGTTGACTTTGACTTTGGACTCATCCCGATCGATGCGCACCGCCAGGTTGTAGGGGGGTGTATTGGGCAGCGCCAGCTGAGTCAGGTAATAGGCATCGGCAAGATCGCTGCCGCTGGCGGTCACATCGAGCGTGGCGCGACCCAGATCGAAGGGCTTATCGATCTTGCCGGAGGCGCCGACCCGAATGTCCCCGGCCTGAATACGAACGTCGAACGGATAGGGACGATCCGGATCGATGTTGACGAGCGGTCCGCCGGTGATGTCGGTCGCGAAAGGCCTGGCATTGAGAGTGCCCTTGCCCTGGAGGTGAAATGCCTTGGGATTGTCCTGCGTGCCCTCCTGACGGGCATCGAGCGTGCCATCGAGCGAGAGCTTCAGGATCTCATCCTTGACGGTGAGCCTGCCGTCATCGATCAGCAGATCGCGAATTGCCGGGGCCCGAGTTGGGCCGCTGGAGGGCGCGTTGGTGGGCTTCTGGTTCTCGAATGTCCACGTGGCGCGCCCCTGCAGATCACGGTGCAGGTAGACCTCGGGATGAATCAGCTCGAGGCGCGGCAAAACGATCTTGCCTCGCAGCAGGGACAACAGGCTCACCTGCAATTGCAGCTTCCCGACGCGCAGCAGGGGCTCTTTCGCCCTCTCCCATGGCGGGTTGCCTACAGTCAGGCCCTCCGCCGACACGCGTGGATTCAGTGAGAAGGGGTGCACGTCCAGACGGCCCGCAATCGAAACGCTGCGGCCCGTCTTGGCCGCAGCCATGCGCACGATGGGCCCCTTCATGGCGTCCCAGTCGATCAGGGCAAGGGCGATGACAATGACGACGATCAACGCGCCGATTACGCCCCCCACCCAGGCAAGCACTCGGAGCGAACGGTGAATCACGACCTCCCGAGTGGCCATGGGTACTCGAGCGCTCCTTCAGAACGTGTAGATCGCCCCGAGTGACAACAGGCTCGGATCTCCGCCGGGGGCGCTGAAGCGCTCGTATTCCGCCCGAATGCCAACCCTGGCCACCTTGATCTGCACACCGCCGCCATAGGCGAAGCGGGTCTCAGTGTGATCGCTGTCGAACAGGCACGAGAGCGAGGAGTTGTTACACACTTGGCCGGATGTCTGCACGGTATCGGGTACACCCTTGGCAATAGTCTGCAACCGGGAGGCGCCGACCTTGCCGAAGACATCGACCACGGGTATGGGCAAGTAGCCCACGGCGAACAGGCCAACGCCACGCGACCTCGCATCCGCCCGGACTGCATTCAAGGTCTGCGCAGGATGCCCGAAGTCGATGTATTCAAACTCCGCGCCGATCGGCGCAACGGGCCGTACGCCGAGCATGGCCTTCCAGCCCAGGTCATGCGCATCGAGGTCGAACAGGTTGCCGGTGGTGCGACTGTCGACTCTGACATTGGCGCGGCCGAGCGCACCGCCGAGATACAGTCCCAGCGGCGCGACGACGTTGGGAACGGTCCCGGAGTCATCAGCGAAGGCGGCAGAAGTTGCACACGTCGCCAGCAGTGCAACGACGGTAAGAAGTTTGCGTGACACGACGACCTGCTCCTGGAATTCGGTACTTGTGAGTTGAAGTCGCCGAAGTTAGATTTGTTCCTGATCCGGGTCAGGACTCACCGTGAAGCCACCCGTCGAGCCGATGCTCGCCAAGCTCGGGGATGAGCTCCCCGCCGGGCCTTACCTGTACGAGCCGAAGTGGGACGGGTTCCGGGCGATCGTGTTCCGCGGCGGGGACGATGTTTACATCCAGAGCCGCGACGCCCGGCCGCTGGATCGCTACTTTCCCGACCTCCACGAGGCTCTTCTCGGGCGTATCCCGCAGCACTCCGTCGTCGATGGCGAGATCGTAATCGCAACAGAACACGGGTTGGACTTCGACGCCTTGCAGCTGCGGCTGCACCCTGCGGCCTCGCGCGTGGCAAAGCTCGCGAAAGAGACACCCTCGTCCTTCATCGCTTTCGATCTCCTCGCATCGGGTAAGCGCAATCTGATGACCTCACCTCAGAGCGAGCGACGGGCGGCCCTGGAGAAGTTACTTGGCAAGGCGCGGCCGCCCGTGCACGTCACGCCCGTGACACGGGACCGCGCCCTGGCACTAGAGTGGCTGCAGCGTTTCGAAGGAGCGGGGCTCGACGGTGTCGTTGCCAAGCTCGAAACAGGCGTGTACCTGCCCGGCAAACGCGCAATGGTCAAGGTGAAGCATGCGCGCACGGCCGAGTGCGTCGTCGCGGGATTCCGCTGGCACAAGAGCGGCAAGGATGCAGTCGGCTCGCTGCTGCTGGGCCTCTTTGACGATGCCGGAGTGCTCCAACATGTCGGCGTTACATCGTCCTTCACCATGAGCGTACGCCGGCAGCTGGTGAAAGAGCTCGCCCCCCTTCGCAAAGACGCCATTGCCGGGCACCCGTGGCGCGAATGGGCCGGCGCCGCCGCCGAATCCAGCCGGATGCCAGGCTCGCAGAGTCGCTGGAGCGCAGGCAAGGATTTGTCGTGGGAGCCACTACGGATCGAGCGTGTCTGCGAAGTGAAGTACGATCACATGCAAGGTGACCGCTTCCGTCACGCTGCACAGTTTCTGCGCTGGCGGCCCGACAAGCGACCGCGCGACTGCCGCTATGACCAGCTCGAGGTCACCAAGCCCTATGAGCTCGAGCGAATATTTGCGGGTACCTGAATCGCCGTCACGTCCGCCGTGACCACCACCCAACACCTGCTCCCAGAGCTAGAAATCCCACGGCAATCGCCGCCAGGGCACCCACACGTGCGATCTCTCCTACGACCAGCGGTGCGTGTGCTCGCGACTCTTCCTCAAACGAGCCGCGCGTCCGATGCAGCTCCGTTACCGGCTTCTCCAGATTGTCGCGCCGCTCTGTGCCGATGGGGCGCTCAGTCTGCTGCCCCGTGAAGGCGGTCTTTGCCAGGTACCGATCCAGGAAACCCGGGAGCACGGCGTCGCCGAGGATGGTGAGGAGCGTCGGCA
>CAZLYG010000097.1:3303-6274 GCA_964563075.1 uncultured Steroidobacteraceae bacterium
GAACGCGAGCGACCCGGTATACGGCATCAGCGGCGACCTCGGGCTTTATCGGCCGGCCCATGGGACGAGGCGCATGGCCGATATGGGCCCGGGCCCAATCGAATTGCGGCGTGTTGACCGCCGGCAGCTCGACGATGCTCACCTTGATGCCCGAGCCTTCATGCAGGAGCTCTGCCCGCAACGAGTCGGTAAAGCCCCGAATCGCGTGCTTGGCGCCGCAATATGCCGACTGGAGCGGAATCCCGCGATACGCGAGCGCAGAGCCGATCTGGATGATTCGACCGGTGCGCCTCGGCCGCATGGACTTCAGCGCCGCCATCGTGCCGTGCACGAACCCGAGATAAGTCACCTCGGTTACGCGCCGAAACTCCTGAGGGGTGATATCGGCAACGCGCGAAAAGACCGTCACCATCGCATCGTTGATCCAGATGTCGATCTTTCCGAGTCTCTGCTCGAGCCGCTCCGCTGCGGCAAACATCGCCTCCGCATCGGCAACGTCGACCGCCTCGACGGCAACCTCGGCTCCGCCAGCCTGGAGCTCCTGGCTGACCCGCTCGAGGGACGGCGCATCACGAGCTATCAAGCCGACGCGATCCCCGGCACGGGCGAATCGTTGCGCTATCGCGCGACCAACGCCGGCTGCTGCGCCTGTGACAATGACGGTGCGAGGTTCCCGTTTCGATATGGACATGGAGAGCTCCAGGGTGTACCGCATCGGGCGCAACTGCCATGCCCGCTGCGGACCCGGGGAAACTGGGCAGTAGGAAGCAGCAGAGGCACAGGGCTTGCTCTGCAGCAACTCGGAATGACACAGATCACGCGACGCGAGCTCATCACGGGCACAGCCTTGGCGCTGACCGCGGAGAGTCTGTCCCATTCCGACCTCGCTCGTGGCGACGTCATCGAGGGAGAGTTGCCATGGAAGCCGGGGTTGGAATCGACTCCGCAGGAGGCGCATCCGGGGCCGTGGCGATTCTTCACCGCAGCGGAAAGCGCGACGGCTGAAGCTCTCGCGGACAGGATCATTCCGCCCGATCCACAGACTCCCGGAGGCAAGGAAGCTGGCTGTGCCGTATTCATCGACCGCCAGCTTGCCGGACCCTACGGACATCGCGAGGGAGACTACCTGCAGGGCCCCTTCACCCACGGCACCAAACAGCAAGGGCCGCAGTCTCCTCAGGGGCCTGCCGCGCTCTATCGGAGTGGGTTGGCGGCGCTGGATCGGCACTGCCACGACCACGAAGGTGGGCGAACCTTCGCACAACTGGCAGCACAGCAGCAGGACTCGATTCTCAGCGGCCTCGAAGCGGGGACACTGGCGCTCGAAGGCGTCGATGGGAAGACCTTCTTCCAGCAGGTCGTGAAGGACGTGCAGCAGGGCTTCTTTGCGGACCCGATCTATGGCGGCAATCGCGACATGTGCGCCTGGAAGATGATCGGGTTTCCCGGGGCGCGGTATGACTATCGGGACTGGGTGGGTCGCCACAACGAGCGCTATCCGCTGCCGCCGGTCAGTATTGCCGGGCGTCCTGCATGGTCAGTCGGGAAAGGCTGAGCCGAACGCGATGACACAACGCCTGCCCTCCAGAGACGTCGTGATCGTGGGGCTTGGCTGGACGGGCTCGATAGTCGCGCACGAGCTGGCGGACGCGGGCTTGCAGGTGATTGCCATCGAGCGCGGGCCCTGGCGCGATGCTGCAATGAGCTATGCCCCGAATTACGCCCAGGATGAGTTGCGTTATCGGGTTCGTCACGAGCTGTTTCTGCGGCCTGACCAGACGACGTTCACCTTCCGCAACAAGATGTCTCAGACGGCCCTGCCGATCCGCGACTGGGGAGCCTTCATGCCCCCCAACGGCGTGGGCGGCGGCGGTGTGCATTGGAACGGAGAGACGTGGCGTTTCCTGCCCTCGGACTTCGTACTCGCTACGCACCTCAAGCAGCGCTACGGAGCGCGCTTCCTGCCCCCCGACATGACCATCCAGGACTGGGGAGTGACGTACGAGGAGCTCGAGCCTCACTACGACCGCTTCGAGTACCTCTGCGGGACTTCGGGTACTGCCGGCAATATAAAGGGAGTGATCCGCGAGGGCGGCAATCCCTTCGAAGGCCCCCGCTCCCGCGAGTATCCCAATCCCGCGCAGGAGCAGCCCTTCAGCCACACTCTGTTTGCCAAGGCCGCGCGCGAGAAGGGGTACAAGCCCTTCCCGCAGCCTTCCGGCAACATGTCGCGCGCCTACAGAAACCCCCTCGGCGTCCGGCTCGGTCCGTGCACATACTGCGGCTTCTGCGAATGGTTCGGCTGCGCCAACTACTCCAAAGCCAGTCCCCAGACGACCGTGCTGCCGGTGCTGGTGCGCAAGTCCAATTTCGAGGCCCGTGACAACTGCGAGGTGACGCGCATCAATCTCGATTCCTCCGGCAAGCGGGCCACGGGCGTAACGTTCGTCGATACCACCGGTCAGGAGTTCGAGCAGCCGGCGGACCTGGTGATTCTTGCGGCTTACACGATTTTCAACGTGCAGCTGCTGATGCTCTCGAAGATCGGCCAGCCGTACGACCCGGTGGCGAATCGCGGCGTGATCGGCCGCAACTTCACACATCAGACCATCTCCGATGTCACGAGCTTCTTCGACAGCGCCAGGTTCGCGTTCAATCCGTTCATTGCTTCCGGCGCCATCGGAATGTGCATCGACGAGTTCAACGGCGACAACTTCGACCACGGCCCGCATGGCTTCGTCGGCGGCGGCTACATGGGCCAGGTGCAGACCAACGGCCGCCCGATGGAGTCGACTCCGGTCCCGCCGGGCACCCCCTCGTGGGGGGCCCGGTGGAAACAGGCGGTACGTGAGAACTACCAGAGCGCCCTGAAGCCCGGCACCGGCGTGCACGGGAGCATGTACAGCTATCGCGATGTGTATCTGGACCTGGACCCCACCTACCGTGATCGGTTCCAGCGCCCCCTGGTGCG
>CAZLYG010000097.1:6284-13151 GCA_964563075.1 uncultured Steroidobacteraceae bacterium
ACAACGAGCTGAAGCAGAACGCCTTCCTGACGGACCGGTTTGCGGAAATCTTCCAGGCCATGGGAGCCAGGGAGGTCGTGAAGGAATACCGCAAGGGCCCTTACGACATCACGGCCTACCAGACGACCCATCTGTGTGGCGGTGCCGTCATGGGCACCGATCCGCATACCAGCGCGCTGAATCGCTACCTGCAGAGTTGGGATGTACCCAATCTCTTCGTCATGGGTGCGAACGCATTCCCGCAGAACGCCGGTTACAACCCAACCGGCACGGTGGCGGCGCTTGCCTACTGGTCGGTGGCGCAGATTCGTTCGCAGTATTTGCAGAGCCCCGGGCCGCTGGTGCATGTCTGAGAGCCGTACGCGGAAACTCTCGGGCGCGCTGTTCACGGCGATGCCCAGGTGCGCGATGCCCAGGTGCGCACCCGCCTGCATACCTACGCGCGCGCTGCTCCTCACTGCCCTGCTCGCCATGCTCGCTTGCCGGACTCCCTGCTGCGCAAACTCGAGCGGCGCACAGGACTTTCAGCAAATCGAGCGTGGGCGATATCTGGCCGCGGCCGCCGATTGCAGCGGCTGTCATGACGATACACGTGACGGGCGCCCGTACGCCGGGGGGCGTTCGATTCCAACTCCCTTCGGGCAGGTTCTCGCCGCCAACATCACTCCCGATCGCGACACAGGCATCGGTGCCTGGAGCGATGCACAGTTTGACGCTGCGGTGCGCGGCGGGAAAATGCCTGGAGGGAGCCGTCTTTACCCGGCTATGCCGTACCCGTACTACGCCAGGATGAGCAAGGAGGATGTGCAGGCCATCCGCGCGTATCTGAACACCATAGCCCCCGCGCACCATGTGGTGCATTCCAACCAGTTGCCTTTTCCCTTCAATATCCGCATAGCGATGTGGGTCTGGGATGCCATCTACTTCAAACCATCCGTATTCCGCTCGGACCCGGGGAAGCCGGAGAGTTGGAACCGGGGCGCGTATCTCGTCACGGGGCCCGGGCACTGCGGAGCCTGTCACACCCCCAAGACCACCCTCGGGGGCGATGAGAACGACAAGGCTCTGCAGGGCTACTCCGTGCAGGGCTGGTTCGCGCCCGACATCACCGGTGACGCGCGCCGCGGACTTGGCGACTGGTCACCGCAGGACATCGTCGAGTACCTGAAGACCGGCCACAATCGGTTTGCCGGGGCGGCGGGTCCGATGGGCGAGGAAGTGACGCACGGCAGCTCGCAAATGAGCGACGCCGATCTGCGCGCCATCGCCACTTATCTCAAGGACCAGCACGGGCAGGCGCCGCAGACCCCTGCCGTTCCCATCAGCGACCCTGCGATGGTATCCGGGGCCGCGATCTATCAGGATTTATGCTCGGCCTGTCACAAGGGCGACGGCCGCGGCGTTCCCTATTTGATCCCGGACCTGGCCGGTTCCGCTTCGGTGGCCTCCGCTCAGCCGACCTCCATCATTCGAGTCGTGCTGGACGGCGCCAAAACGGTGGCAACGAAGGAGGAGCCCACGGCACCTGCGATGCCGTCGTTCAAGTGGCAGTTGAGCGATGCGCAGGTCGCCGCAGTAGCCACATACGTCCGTAACAGCTGGGGACACGCTGCTCCGGCCACGACAGCGGACCAGGTGCGCAAGGCGCGAAAGAAGCTCGACGCGTCTTGACGCGCGCCGGTACGCCTTTTGCGAATACCGCGGGCATGCCCGCCGCGCCGAAGTCTAGATTCGTCGTCTACTCCGCGATCGTGGCCAACCTGGCGATCGCCGCCGCCAAGTTCATCGCAGCGATGGTCTCCGGCAGCTCGGCCATGCTTTCCGAGGGCATTCACTCCGTCGTCGACACGGGGAATGAATTGCTGATTCTCCTCGGGATGGGTCGCAGCTCACGACCCCCGGACGTGGAGTTCCCTTTCGGCTATGCGCGCGAGCTCTACTTCTGGACGTTCATCGTCGCACTGATGCTCTTCGGCGGCGGAGGCGGGATGGCCATCTACGAAGGGCTCATGCACCTGCGCCAACCCGAGCCGCTGCGCAGTCCTCTCGTCACGTTCGTCGTGATCGGGGTCGCGACACTCTTCGATGGGGCTTCGTTCATCATTGCCCTGATCGCCATGCGGCGCAGGCCCGGAAAAGGTCCGCTATGGCTGAAGATTCACCACAGCAAGGACCCGACCGTGTTCTCGGTGTTGATCGAGGACTTCGCAGCGCTGCTGGGCCTCGCTACCGCATTCGTCGGTACGTTGCTGAGCTATCGCCTGCAGAACCCGTACATCGATGGCGTAGCCTCCATCGTGATCGGGATCATTCTGAGCGGCGCTGCGCTCGCGCTTGCCTACGAGAGCAAGAACCTTCTGTTGGGAGAAAGCGCAAGCCCGCAGGTGGTTGCAGATATATGCGCCATCGCCTCCAGAGATCACCGCGTGCAAGCGGTACACGCACCTTTGACGATGCAGCTGGGGCCACAGGAGGTTCTGCTGAATCTGGACGTCGAGTTCTGCGACGGCATTTCTGCGCAGGATCATCTGTCCGCGGTGAACTCCATTGAGGATGCGATCCGCGCCCGCCACCCTTCAGTCCGCCGGATCTTCATCGAAGCTCGCGGTCCGGGCTGACCAAGCGCTTACTTGGCGAGGTACATCCATTGCTCGCAACGACACGCACCCTTTATTGCGGAGCCCCTCCATGAAAGCCATCGTCTACAACGGCCCACGCGACGTTGAAGTCAAGGAGATGCCCGACCCGACGATCGAACATCCCTGCGATGTCATCGTAAAGGTCACGACCACGAATATCTGTGGCTCCGATCTGCACATGTACGAAGGGCGCACGGACCTGGAGCCGGGCAAGATCATCGGTCACGAAAATCTCGGCGAGATCGTCGAATGCGGGCCGGCCGTGGCCGCTTTGAAGCAGGGCGACCGTGTGTGCGTACCGTTCAACGCCGCATGCGGCTTCTGCAAGAACTGCGAACGCGGCCTCACGGCGGCATGTCTGACTCTCAACCCAGGGACCGCCGGCGCGGGTTACGGCTATGCAGGGATGGGAGATTTTCAGGGCGGCCAGGCGGAGTATCTGCGCGTACCGTATGGTGACTTCAACTGCCTGAAGCTGCCGGAGGACGCCGCCGAGAAGGAAGCGGACTACGTGATGCTGGCGGACATTTTCCCCACCGGTTGGCACGCGACGGAGCTGGCGGGACTGCAGCCAGGGGAGTCGGTGGTCATCTACGGAGCCGGCCCGGTGGGCCTGATGGCCGCCTACTCCGCCCAGATCAAGGGTGCCGGCCTGATCATGGTCGTGGATCGCCATCCCGATCGCCTCGCGTTGGCGCGAGAGTGCGGTGCCATTGCGATCGACGACAGCAAGGATGATCCGGTCACACGTGTCCTCGAGCTGACACACGGGGAAGGGGCTGACCGCGGTTGCGAATGCGTCGGCTTCCATGCGCATGACCCGCAGGGCAACGAAGTCCCGAATGAGGTCATGAACAATCTGGTCAAGTCGGTCAGGGCGACCGGCTCGCTGGGGGTCGTGGGCGTTTTCATGCCCGAGGACCCCAAGTCCTCACAAGAGTTGGCGCGCAAGGGACAACTGGCCTTCGACTTCGGCGAGCTGTGGACCAAGGGACTGCGCGTGGCGACCGGGCAAACGAGCGTCAAGGCCTACAACCGGCGCCTCTGTCAGCTCATCGAGCTCGGGAAGGCCAAGCCATCGTTCATCGTCTCGCATCAACTCCCGCTCGAGGAAGCGCCTGATGCCTACAAGCACTTTGATGCGCGCGAGAACGGCTGGACCAAGGTAGTGCCGCGGCCGCATGAGCGCGCGACCACGGCACGCGGCGCGTCAGAGGCCAAGCAGCATCGCCACAGGCAGCCGCGCAAAGGCCACGACGGGGGCTCGACGCATCGCGTCCGGCACTGAGCATGGCGAATGCCCTCCGTCTGTCAGCGGGCTCGCCGGCCTGAGGCGCGCCCGCTCATTTCCACACCGTTGAGCCCAGAAAGACCGCCGACGCGGCGGCCATCACGGCCGTGGCGGTCCATCCGGCAATCCTCAACCGTGTGGAGATCCTGAACTCCCCCATCACATCAGCGCGAGTGCCGAGCAGCATCACCATCACCATGACGGGCACCGCAACGATGCCGTTGATCACGGCCGCCCACACGAGCGCCTTGATAGGACTGATCTTCGCCACATTACCCAGAGCCCCTAACACAGTCGCCAGCCCGATCGCTGAATAGAACGCCCGCGCTTGCCGGGGTGCCTTCGACAGGCCCACCGGCCAGCGCCTTGCCTCACCCAGTGCATAGGCAGCGGACCCGGCCAATACCGGCACCGACAGAAGTCCCGTACCGACCACGCCCAGCGCAAACAGCGTGGCGGCCCACGCGCCCGCGACCGGCCGCAAGGCTTCCGCGGCCTGAGCGGCGGTCCCCACGTCCTTTATCCCGTGTGCGTTGAGCGTCACGGCGGAGGCCACCAGAATCGCCAGCGCCACGAGATTGGAAAAGGCCATTCCTATCAACGTGTCCAGCCGAATGCGGGCGATGGCCGCCGGGGCCTGGCTGGGCCTCTTCAGGAGGGGCTCGGTGGAGGGATTTGCCTTGGTGTCCTCCACTTCCTGCGCCGCCTGCCAGAAAAACAGGTACGGGCTGATGGTGGTCCCCAGAATCGCCACGACGGTCAGCCAGAACTCACGCTCGACGCTCAATTGCGGCCAGATGAGTCCGCGAAGCAGATCAGCCCAGGGAATTCTGACGGTGGCCAGCGTCCCGAAGTAGGCAAACAGTGAGAGCGTCAACCACTTGAGTGCCGCCACGTAACGTTCGTGCTGCAGGAAAACCTGTCCCGCGATGGTGATGGCACCGTACACCACGACAACCACCCAGGCCGGGACGGAGATCAGCAGGAGAGTCGATTCGGCCATGGCGCCCAGATCGGCGCCCAGATTGAGGACGTTCGCGACGAACAGCAGCGCCACGATGGTCTGCAGGATCCAGTTGGGATAGTACTTGCGCAGGTTGCCGGCAATACCTCGCCCCGTGGTGCGGCCAATGCGCGCACAGACAGCCTGAATGGCCACCATCAGCGGGTAGGTGGCGATCAGCGTCCAGCCGAGTCCGAGCCCGAATTGCGTACCGGCCTGTGCGTAAGTCGCAATGCCGCTGGGATCGTCATCGGCGGCGCCGGTGATCAGTCCCGGTCCGAGCACTCGCCACCAGCGTGAGCGGCGGAAGTTGGCGACGAGCGCGCCGGGGGTTCGGTGATCAGTCATTCACTCGCATCAAGCTGCGTGGTGCGCCCACGGCTGAACTCGCGCAAGAACTGCACCCGCTCACCACAGAGCGCGGCGCAATACAGCGCCGCGGCGTGTAGGACAAAACCCGACAGGATCTTCGGCGCTTGGACATTGATGAGGCGCTGTCCCCCTCCTCATAGTCGCACCCGGTCTCATCTGGTGCTTCAGGGATCTCATCGACGGCGGCACGGGTGGCGTGCCTGAAAGAATTCCATGGAACACCGCTACGGCATGCGGTACCCGGTCGATGTCGGGGTCTACGCGCGCAGTCTCCACGGCGCAGTGTCGTCAGTCGGACAGTTGTGTGAAATCAGTATTTCAGGTGGCTTCGTCAAAACGACACTGCCGATTCGGCCTCTGGCGTACATCTCGCTGGAGATTCTGGTCAGTGGCAGGCCCTCTCTCGAGGGCCAGGTCGTTCGCCGCACGGCCGACGGCATCGCCGTCGAGTGGAATGAGTACGCCCCGTGGCTGGTGCAGCTCCTGGCGGACAGCACTCCGGCCTTGCCCACGAACGCGCTCGAGGCCCCTCTCGACCTTCGCAGCCGGCAGGGAGACGGCTAGCCACAGTGCCAGCCACACGGATACGTAGTGTCAGTCGCCGATGACCCCCACACGCCTGCGGTGAGTGCCGAAGGTCCGGCCCCGGCGCTGTCCGAAAGCGAAACCCTTGCGCGGGTGCAGGCGCACCTGGCCGCCATCGTCGCGAGCTCCGAGGATGCGATCGCAAGCAAGACGCTGGAGGGCATCGTCACCTCCTGGAATGCGGCCGCTGAACGCCTGTTCGGCTACGCACCCGCGGAAATCATCGGACGCTCGATCCTGACGATCATTCCGGAGGAGTTGCATTACGAGGAAGCGGAAATCCTGAACAAGCTGCGCGCCGGCGAGCGCATCGAGCGCTACGAAACCACTCGCGTGCACAAGAGCGGCCGGCGGCTGGAGATCTCCCTCACCATCTCGCCCATCAAGGACACCGCGGGCCGGGTGATCGGGGCAGCCAAGATAGCTCATGACATCACCGAGCGCCGCCGGATGGAACGCGCTCTGAAGTACGAAGCTGAGGCCCTGGAGACCTTGAATCGAGTGGGCCAGGCGGTGGCCGCACAGCTTGACCTGGAGCGTATCGTTCAACTCGTGACCGACGCCGCCACGCAGCTCACAGGAGCCGCTTTTGGCGCCTTCTTCCACAACGCGAAGAAGGATGCGTCGTACTGGTTGTATGCGCTTTCCGGTGCCTCGCGGGAAGCATTCTCGAGCTTTCCGATGCCGCGGAATACGGAGGTTTTCGGGCCCACTTTTCGTGGCCAGGGCGTGGTGCGCAGCGACGACATCAGCAAAGACCCCCGGTACGGCCGCAACCCCCCCTACAACGGCATGCCGCCGGGGCACCTGCCCGTCCGCAGCTACCTGGCTGTACCGGTGGTGCTTCCCGCCGGGGAGGTGATCGGCGGATTGTTCCTCGGCCACCCCAATCCCGGTGTGTTCACGGAGCGCGCGGAGCGGCTGGCCGTTGGCATCGCCGCGCAGGCTTCGATCGCCATGGCGAACGCCCGGATGTT
>CAZLYG010000098.1:0-13120 GCA_964563075.1 uncultured Steroidobacteraceae bacterium
CTGCGGACCGGTGTGTCCGACGGGCTACTCCTACAACCCGAAGCTGAACACCTGCGATTCGTGCCCCACGGGCACCACGTTCTACCCGTCCGGCGGCAGCGGCGGCGCCGGCAGCTGTAATTCCTGCCCAAGCCCCGGTGTGTACAACGTGTCCACCAACACCTGCAGCGGTATCGCCAACTGCGGAGGCGGCGGAACCTATCAGGCGAGCACGAACACCTGCGTCAGTCCGGCCGGGTACTGCGCAAGCGGACAGACGTACGTCGGCAGCACCGTTACATGTCATTACTGCACCGTCGGCGTCTATGACGCAAGCAGTGACAGTTGTTTTACCTGCTCAGGCGGCGGCACTTACAGTGGCGGGACGTGTAGCCCTGCGGGCACCTGCAGCGTCGGCACGTACTATGCCACAGGCAACACGTGCAACAGCTGCGCGACCGGTACCTACAATCTCAGCAGCAATACCTGCACTCCTGCGGGAACATGCTCCAGCGGCACCTACGTGTCGAGCTCGAATACCTGCAACAGCTGTGCGGGCGGAGCCACGTACAGCGCCTCGAGCAATAGCTGCAGCCCGAGCAGCTACTGTCCGAGCGGCACCCTTTTCTCGGGTTCCTGCTACAGCTGCGCGTCCGGGAGCGTCGACACCAGCACGAGCACGCCGCGCTGCGATAACATCTGCCCCTCCGGCTATACCTACGTGGCAGGCACCAACCAGGCTTACCCGAAGTACTGCTTCAAGTGCCCCACAGGCGACACTTTGACGGGACCCGCCAGCGGCACCAATGCCATGTCCTGCAGTCCCACCGGCACGCTGTCGATAACGTCCCTCACAGCGGCCACGAAAGGCTCGACTTCACCTACCCTGCTCAAGAACAGCGCTACCGCGAACACCCCGAGCGCCATCGCTTCGACGCCGGATACGCCAGTATCTAACTCGCCGACGGTGATAGCGGCGACTCCGTACCCACCGACACCCATCACTCCGACCGCGGTCGCGCCCACGACTACCGGGATCATCGCCGGCGTCCCGTGGTCGCTGGTGGCCACGCAGAAGACCTGCAGCACCGGACACCTGTGGAATTACAGCAATGTGAGCAGCCCGACGGATGCGGGGACGGCGACCCTGCCGACCGATCCGAAAACTCCCAACGCTGCGAACACGGCCGGGATTCTCGACTACCCGGCGCTTCCTGGAGCGTACTCCTCACTGCCGAGCAGCCCGCAGCTCGCCAACGAGAGCGCTGCCACGCGCTCGGCCGGCACGCCGATCTTCTACAACCTGAAGATCACGCAGAACGGGCTGCTGACCCTTGCGTACAGCCAGGGCGGGGGAGCCTACACGAACGTCATCAACAACCTGGACATCACCAAGTCCAATGGGCCGGTGCCGAGCAGCTTCCGTTTCGCCTTCGCCGGCTCGACCGGCGGCAGCACCAACATCCACGAGATCATGTGCTTCAAGGCCGCTCCGGACGTCGAGTCCGCGAGCTCCGTGGGCCTCAACGAGAAGCAGTCCGCCCGCATCGAGACGGGAACGCAGGCCTTCTTTGCGACCTTCAACCCGGTGGACGCCACCGGCCGCGTCGCCGCTTACGGCATTGGCCAGGATGCCAGTGGCGACGTCACGATCGCCTCGGTGGCCAACTGGGATGCTTCGTGCAACCTCACAGGTGTGGCTGTCGGCAAGACCTGCGTCACCACCCTTGCCACCGGTCTGATTGCTCCACAGTCGCCGACCGCCTCCGACGCGAACGGCCGGCAGATCCTGACCTGGAACGGCTCGACCGGAGTACCGTTCGAATGGACGGGCGGCATATCCACCGCGCAGCAGACGGCACTCGGCTCCTCCGATCTGCTCAGCTACCTGCGTGGCGTGCGCACCGAGGAGATCGATCACCTGGGCTCGGGGACATTCCGCACGCGCGACGCCGTGCTCGGGGACATCATCGACTCGAGCCCGACCTGGGTGGGACCGCCCGGTACCGGGTACGTGGCAGCCTTCAAGGACCGGCTCTATTCCACCGATCCGCTGCCGGAGAACAGTGCGACAACGAGCTTCCTGACGTTTCAGCAGAACCACCTCAGCCGGGAGAACGTGGTCTACGTAGGCTCCAACGACGGCATGCTGCACGGCTTTCGCACCATGGCCGCCAACGGCAGCGGCTCGAACGACGGTCTGGAAGTGCTCGCCTACATGCCGGCCGCGGTCCTCAACACCATCAACAATGCCAACGCCTCCCTCAACTTCACGAGTCCCTCGTACAATCACAACTACTTCGTGGATGCGACGCCCGGGTTTGGCGACGTTTTCTACGGCGGTACCTGGCATACCTGGCTCGCTGGCGGCCTCGGAAGCGGCGGAGCCGCGGTCTATATTCTCGATATCACCGATCCGGGCAACTTTGCGGAAAGTAATGCCGCCTCGCTCGTGATCGGCGAATGGACGGCAGGCAACGACAGCACCGCCGGCACCATCAGCTGCCTGGGGAACGGGCAGACCAACAACGCCAACTGCGGCATCAACCTCGGCAATGTCACCGACATGCCGCAGATGCGCCGGCTCCACAACGGGACCTGGGGTGTGATATTCGGTAACGGCGTGGGCAGCTCCACAGGGGATGCCGGTATCTACGTGATGAGCATCAATGCGAGCACCGGCGCCAAGACCTGGTACTACCTCAGCACCGGGAGCGGCACCCTGGCCGCGCCGGGCAACGACGGCATCGCCGCGAGTGCGAGCGCGGACCTGGATGGCGACCGCATCATCGACTATGTGTACGCGGGGGACCTCAACGGCAACCTGTGGCGCTTCGACCTGACGAGCAACGATCCCACCAAGTGGGCCGCCGGATCGGCACCGCTGTTCAAGACCTCCAGCGGCCAACCGATCACCTCGGCTCCGGTGGTGGGCGGCGGCGTGACCAAACCCGATGGCTTGAACCGCGTCATGGTGTCGTTCGGCACGGGCAGGAAAACCCCGATGACCAGCACCAGTCCAGCCACGTACCTGACGACAGCGCAGAACATGTACGGCGTCTGGGACTGGAATCTCGCCGCCTTCAACACGGCCTCCGGCACCAACTTCGCCACGCTGCCGTCCGGCAGCGTCGCTGCTCCCAGCGGCGCAATCACGGCTTCAGCGACCACCATGCTGACGATACCCGTGACGGTCAACGCCAACGGCAATCACGACGTCAACTCGACTCCGCAGATCTGCTTTGCCGGCACCAGCGATTGCGCGAGCGGTAACACCCAGTACGGCTGGTCCGTCACTCTTCCGGAGAGCAACGCGATGGGCAACGAGCAGATCGTGTTCGACCCGGTGCTGCTCGACGGCGTCGTGATTGTGGACTCCACGGTGCCCGCCAACAATCAGCCCACCACGTGCACGACGGATCTGGATCAGGGGTGGACCTACGCCATCAACATCCTGAGCGGGCTGCCGATCCCCAACGTCTTCCCTCAGCAGTACCACGACACCAGCAGCAGTGGCTCCAGCGGCAGCGGCACTACGGATGCAACGACGGGGCTCGGCTTCCACCTCAATGCAACCGGCTCCCCTTCGTATGTCACGACCGCCACAGGGGCCTCTCTGATCTACGAGACCTCGGGGGGCAAGGGCGGTAGCACGCCGATCAAGCTGCCGAAGGGCAATACCGCGAAACGTCTCACCTGGATCCAGTTGCGATGAGGCGCTCCATGTCATCCCCAGTCCCCTCGACAAAGGCCCGCCGCCTGGCCGGATTCACGCTGGTCGAGTTGATCGTGACGATCATGATCGTGGCGATTCTCGCTGCCGTGGCGGTTCCGTCCTATATGAGCTCGATCCGCAAGTCCCGTCGAACGGAGGCGCGGCAGGCGCTGCTCGATCTTGCCGGCCGGGAAGAGCGCTACCTGGCCACGAACAGCAGCTACTCCAACACTCCGGCCGATCTCGGCTATTCCACATTTCCGGCCACGACCACCAGCGGCTATTACACGATCGACGTGCCGAGCGGGAATCTGTCGGCGCCGACGACCACGACAGCGGCTTATTTCAAGGCGACCGCGGCTCCCGTCGCCGGCGCGGGGCAGGATAAGGACACCCAGTGTGCGAGCTTCACTGTAGACTCCACCGGCGTACAGCACTCGACGGATAGCAGCGGAACGGACACGACGTCGATCTGCTGGAAATGAGGCGAAGGGCCGACTCGCGTCGACCGGATTCGCACGCTCTGAACGGAGTTGCAGGACCGGCAGGCGGACAGGTGTAGAATGGGCCTTGCACGGCGATCCGCCGTGGCGACGTCCGGATGTCAATGCGCCTCGCGACGAGCCACCCGCAAAAGGTAGCCTTGCTGGCTTCCCTCCTGCTGTACCTGGGGAGCTTGCTCTGTCCGGCGGTCGAATACGACGCCATGAGTTCCCAGCCTGTCGTCCACGCCACCCATCTCTGGCATGCACCGCTGGGCCAGGTGGAGAGGGTCCCGGGCTACTTCCATCTCGCGCTGGGCTGGATCGGGCTGTTGGTGCCTCCCCAGACGACGCCGCTCGGCTGGCTGGCGAACCCCGCGTTTTTCCTGGTTTTGCTGGCGGTGCGGTGGGAAAGAATCCTGTTGGCGAGAGGGCTGGCGCTCGCCGCGCTGGCATTGGCCGCCTGCAGTCTCGTGCTGGTCAACATGAGCCCCATGCACGTCCTGCTGCACGACCCGGTTCCTCAGTACTGGTCGGCAATCCGGCCTCTGGTGGGGTTCTGGCTGTGGCTGGCAGCCATTGCGGCCCTGAACGTCTATGCCTGGCTGTTGCGCCGTCCCGCTGCAGGCGCAGCAGACACCTCCATTCGAGCGGGGAGTCCCTCGGCGCGCTCCAGGACCGAAGCCATTGCGTCCAGGCCAGAAGCCACTTCGTCCCGGGCTCCAGCGGGGCACCCCGGCAACGAGCCAGTGGGTCACTAGAACCGGCGCGCGCCGGCGGCCATTTGCCCGTTGGCCCGCAGAGCCGCGCAGTTGGCAGGCACAGCGGCGCACAGTTGGCAGGCACAGCCGCGCATAGTTGTCCCGCACAGCCGCGCACAGTCTCGCATGGCCGCTTTTCTCGTAGGCGGCCCTCAGGATCTAGGCCGGTGCCTCTTGAGAAACGCGCGCAGCACCAGCGCGTGGTTGTGCTCCGGATCTTTCGCGGCGTACACCACCGGCAGGTCCTCTTTCCGAATGCCCCGGGGCCAGAGGCGATCGACCAGAAAGCGCACACCCTGCCGGCGCGCGGGCAGATCGTAGGCGCGGGCGATGCCGATGGATTTCATTGTCAGGCCTCGCCCCAGACCTCGCGTGCGACCTCGACGATGCGCGCGAGCTTGGCGGTCTGCTCGGCAGGGGTGAGCGGATTGCCCCGCTCACCGCTGGAAAAGCCGCACTGCGGGCTGAGCGCGAGCTGCTCCAGGGGACAGAATTTCGCGGCCGCATCGATGCGGCGCCGCAGCTCATCCTTCGATTCCAGCAGGCCGGACTTGCTGGTCACCAGGCCGAGCACGACGCGCTTGCCTCGGGGCACGAAACGCAGCGGTGCAAAGCTCCCCGCGCGCTCGGTGTCGTACTCCAGGAAGTACCCATCGACCTCGATACTGTTGAAGAGGATCTCGGCTACCGGCTCGTACCCGCCCTCGGCCATCCAGGCACCCTCGAGGTTACCGCGGCACAGGTGCATCGTCACCGCCATGCCTGCCGGGCGCCCGTGGATGCAATCGTTGATCAGC
The DNA here is from genome assembly GCA_964563075.1 of uncultured Steroidobacteraceae bacterium. Classification (GTDB taxonomy): domain Bacteria; phylum Pseudomonadota; class Gammaproteobacteria; order Steroidobacterales; family Steroidobacteraceae; genus 13-2-20CM-66-19. The sequence continues at coordinate 5,735 of CAZLYG010000098.1, forward strand.
CGCGCATACTGGGCCGGCAACCGCTCGGGATCCTCGCCCATATCGCGGACCTCGGCGCGCAGCTTCGGATCGCAGAGGTATGCCAGATTGACCTCGTCGATCTGCAGATAGGTGAGCCCGGCCGCGGCGAGGTCGGCTATCTCATCCGCATAGGCGCGTGCCACGTCCCGGTAGAACTCGTCCATCTGTGGGTACGCCTGCGAGTCGATCGCACCGCGGCCACCGCGGAAGTGCAAGATAGACGGGGAGGGCACGGTGAGCTTGGGGGTCTGGCGCGTGTGGCGCTTCAAGAACTTGAAGTGCTCGACGAAGATCGGATGAGGGCGCGAAACCTTGCCCGTCACGCGCGTCGCCGAGGGCGTGCGATCGAGCGAACCGGTGGCGGTGTGAAAGCTCACCTTGACCGGCGATCGGGTCCTTTCCACGTTCGCCAGTTGAGTGAGGAAGTCCATGTGCCAGAACGTGCGCCGGAATTCCCCGTCCGTTATCGAGCGCAGGCCGACATTCTCCTGCAAGGCGATGACATCACGGATGGCCGCGTCTTCGAGCTCAGTCAGCTGCGCGCGCGAAAGCTCGCCGTCGCGGTATCTGGCGCGCGCTTCGGTCAGCTGCGGCGGGCGCAGCAGCGAGCCGACGTGATCGGCACGAAAAGGGGGACGCTCCAGCATGCCATTTAGGCCGAATCTGCAGAAGCGGGCAGCATGGAATAGGGTACCCGCGCGATGCAAGTCAGTCTTGATCGGATGCCGGAGAGCGGCCTGATGCAGACCCAGGTAGCCGCCGGAAGCACGTTCGCCGTGTTCAGGGGAGCACGCCCCGTCCAGATCGTCGTGCTCACGCTGTGCATGCTGATCAATGTTCTGGACGGCTACGACTTGCAGGCGGCGGCGTACACCTCGACCAGCATCATGGCGGAGTGGCACGTTGCGACGGGAGCCATGGGGCTCAGCATCTTCAGCGTGGGCGTGCTGGGTGTCGGACTGGGTTCATTCGCGCTCGCGCCCATCGCAGATCGTCTCGGGCGCCGTCCGACTGTTCTCCTTGGGCTGCTGTGCATTACTGCCGGCATGCTCACCGTTGCGATCACGGCAACGCCGCTGCAATTGAGCGCGCTGCGCTTCGTCACAGGGCTGGGGATCGGGATTCTGCTGCCCACCCTGAACACGCTCGTCGCCGAGTACAGTCCCGTTGCGTGGCAGAGCCTGGCAGTCAGTGTGTACGCCACTGGATATCCCATCGGCGCGGCTTTGAGTGGCACGCTGGCACCGACACTCATCGGTCATTCCGGGTGGCGTTCGGTATACGCGGCCGGTGGGGCCGTCTCGCTACTTCTCGCCCTGGCCGTGATCGCGCTGCTCCCGGAGTCATTGGCGTTCCTGCTGAAGGTGCAACCGCGCGACGCGCTCGAGAGGGCACGTCGCCTAGCCATCCGGTTGCACATCCCTCCTGCGGAAAGCCTACCCGCCCGCGAGATCGCGATTCGACCGAGTCCGCTCACTCCATTCGAGCCGCGGCTCCGGCGACGCACGATTCTCATCAGCGTCGCTTTCCTCCTGCTGTGGCTGACGGAGTTCTTCATCGTGACCTGGACCCCTACGATTCTGGCTCGAGAAGGGCTCAGCCTCGCGGCTGCCGCTCGTCCGGGAGTGATGCTGACGTTCGGCGGCATGGCGGGCACGCTGCTCGTCGGGGCCTTTGGCATGCGGTTCGGGCTCGTACGGGTGGTGGTCCTGTACCTCTGCGGTAGCTTCCTCATGAGCCTCGTATTCGCTTTCGCGAGCCTGCAGGCGTCGATGCTGATCATCTGCGCAGTGCTGGGATTTCTGCTCTTCGGCTCCGCTGTCGGGCTGTACGCGGTTGCGGCGCGCATATTCCCGCTCCAGGTTCGCGCAACGGGGACGGGAGTCGCTCTGGCGTTCGGCCGCGCCGGTGCGGCCGTTGGACTCACCCTCGGCGGGTATCTGATGGGCCTGGGCTGGGCTCGCGGCACGTACGTCAGTATTCTCGCGCTGCCGATCGTGGCTGCGGCCATTGCCGCGTTCGCTGTGCGCCCGTTCGTTTCCGATCCCTCCTGAGGAGTCTCCTGGCCATGTCGCAGCTCACTTTATCCGTGGCCATTGGCGACTACGACCGCAATCGGCCTCTCATCAGCGGCACCGTGCCCATCGACGGGGTGAATCCGGTATTCATGACGCTCTCGCCGGAGGAGATTTTCTTCAGGGCGATGCGCACCGTCGACTTCGATATCTGCGAGTTGTCCCTTTCCAGTTTTACCTTGAGGACCTCCCGCGGAGACAACCCCTATGTCGGGGTGCCCGCGTTCGTGTCCCGCACCTTCAGACACACGTCCATCTACGTGCGGACCGACCGGGTGCAGGCGCCGGAAGACCTCATCGGACGCAAAGTCGGTGTGCCTGAATATCAGCTCACGGCAAACGTCTGGGCGCGAGCGATTTTGCAGGACGATCACGGCGTGAAGCCTTCGGACGTGGTGTGGGTCCGGGCTGGGATAGAGCACGCGCATCGACCCGAGAAGATTCCCATCCAGTTGCCCCCCAACGTGCGCCTGGAGGAGGGGCCGCCTGGAAAAACCATCTCGCAGCTGCTCGAGGCCGGCGCCATTGATGGCTTCATCGCGCCACGCCCGCCGAAGCTCGCGGACTCAGGCCACCCCCACATCGACTGGTTGTTCCGCGATCCGGTGGCTGCTGCTCAGGATTACTACAGACGCACGGGCATCTTCCCCATCATGCATCTGATCGGCGTGCGCCGCTTGCTTGCCGAGCAGCACCCATGGCTGCCCGCGGCCGTATTCAAGGCGTTCGAGCAGTCCAAGTCGCTGGCCGTGGAGGCCCTGAACGATACCTCGGCGACCAAGGTCACGTTGCCTTTCGTGGAAGAGCAGCTGCGCGCGGCACGCGCGTTGCTGGGCAACGATTACTGGCCGTACGGCGTCGAGCCGAACCGCAAGACGCTTCAGACCTTCCTGCGGCACCACCACGAGCAGGGATTGTCGCAGCGACAGGTGAGCGTGGAGGAGCTGTTTCACCCTGGCACGCTCGAGCGCTTCTCCGTCTAGGCTCTTGACATCCGCGCACTGCGGGAAAAGAATCCGCGCCCTCTTCGTATACGGGAGCACCCCGGTTGGACAGTTGCCCTAGTAGTCGCTCAAGCGCCGACTGACACGGCGAGACCTCCAGCACAGCGGTTCTTCTCCTCGCTCCGCTCTGCCACCGTCTCGCTGTAGAAGCGGACGGTGCGCAGGCATCCTCGGACTCCGATGGCATTCCGCCGAACGGTCCGAATCCCAGCGCATCTCTCCTCGACGGTTTTGTTCGGAAGGAAGCATGCGTATGTCGATCGCACGTCAATCACTGGTCTGTGTCGCCGGCTGTGCCGATGTCTGCACGGATCCCGAGCTGCATCGGGAAAGTGCCACCCTCGACGCGGCCCATGTGGGCGACATCCGCGGAGCGCTCGGCACCATCCGTCGCCATGACCTGGGACCACGCAACGGCTGGGCCGCCCGACTGAAAACGCTGCTGGCCATTCTCGGCCCCGGCCTCATCGTGATGGTGGGCGACAACGATGCCGGGGCATTCGGCACTTACGCGCAAGCGGGCCAGGACTACGGCACGGCGCTGCTGTGGACTCTGCTGCTGCTGGTCCCCGTGCTCTATGTGAACCAGGAGATGGTGCTGCGGCTGGGTACAGTCACAGGTGTCGGTCACGCGCGTCTCATTCTCGAGCGCTTCGGGAAGTTCTGGGGTGCCTTCAGCGTCATCGACCTGTTCCTGCTCAATGCGCTGACCCTCGTGACCGAGTTCATCGGCATCAGCCTCGCCCTGGACTACCTGGGCCTGCCGCGGCAGGTCGGCGTGCTGGCCGCTGCCGGAATCATCGTCGCCGCCGCCGGAACGGGCAGCTTCAGGCGCTTCGAGCGCCTCGCGCTGCTGCTCGTCGTCGGCAGCCTCCTGCTGGTTCCGATCCTGCTCTGGGCCCATCCGCCGGCCGCCCAGCTCGCGCGCGACTTCGTGGTCCCGCATCTGCCGCACGGCGCCCGCCTGAACGAGGTGATGCTGCTCGTCATCGCCATAGTGGGCACGACGGTCGCACCCTGGCAGCTGTTCTTCCAGCAAAGCTACGTCATCGACAAGCGCATTACTCCGCGCTTCATGCGCTACGAGCGGGTGGATCTGTGCCTGGGCATCGTGCTGGCCATTGTCGGGGCGGTCGCGATGATCGCCTTCACGGCGGCCACCTTCGCCGGCCATGCGGAATTCGCTCACTTTCAGGATGCCGCAGGCGTCGCTGCAGGTTTGCACAAGTACGTTGGCCCGGTAGCGGGCGTGTTCTTTGCGGTTGCGCTGATCGACGCCAGTATCATCGGTGCGATGGCAGTATCGGTCTCGACCGCCTACGCGCTCGGAGACGTGCTGTCTCTGCGTCATTCACTGCATCGCAAACCCACCGAGGCGAAGGCTTTTTACGCGGTGTATGCAGGACTGGTGCTGCTGGCGGCGGCGCTGGTATTGACGCCAGGCACGCCGCTGGGCCTGCTGACGAATGCAGTGCAGACACTCGCCGGCGTGCTGCTCCCGAGTGCCACCGTGTTCCTGCTTCTGCTGTGCAACGATCGGGCCGTGCTCGGTCCCTGGGTCAACGGCCGCTGGGTGAATCTCCTTACCGCGGGCATCGTCATGCTCCTGGTGTTGCTGTCGATCATTCTGACGGCGACCGTTTTATACCCGCAGATCAGCGGGCACGCGCTGCGGGTCATGCTCGAGGGTGGAGCATTCGCCATCGTGACCGCCGCAGCGCTGTACATGTCGCGTGGAGACGCGCGCGAGCCTGTCGATCGAACGGGGCAGGCGACCTGGCGCATGCCGCCGCTGCGCACGTTGGCACCCGCTCAGATGACTTCCGGAACGCGGCTCGGAATGATCGCGCTGCGCGGTTATCTGCTCGTCGCCGGCAGCCTCATTCTGGTGCGCATCGTCCAGCTTGCCACTTCCCATATAGGATGAGGTATTGGTTCTATCTAAATGATAATGTTGGAGTCTAAGGCACCAGAACGGCCGCGCCAGTGAGCTGCCCGTGCTTCAGGCGCCGCAGCGCTTCGTTCGCCGCGGCGAGCTGAAACACCTCGACAGTGGGGCGCAGCGGCACCCGGGTCGCGACCTCCATGAACGCAGCGCCATCGGCACGTGTGAGGTTAGCGACGGAACACACGGAGCGCTCACCCCACAGCAAGCTGTACGGAAAGCTCGGGATATCGCTCATATGAATCCCTGCGCAAACGACGCGGCCGCCTTTGCGAACCGCGGCGAGTGCGGCCGGGACGAGTGCGCCAACAGCGGCAAACACGATAGCGGCATCGAGCGGTTCCGGGGGCGTCTCGTCCGAGCCGCCGGCCCACACCGCTCCGAGACGACGCGCAAGCTCCTGCGACGCCGTATCACCCGGTCGTGTCAGAGCGAACACGCTCCGGCCTTCAGCATGAGCTACTTGCGCGAGCAGGTGAGCGGCTGCGCCGAAGCCATAGAGTCCGAGGTGGCTGCCGTCACCGGCTGCGCGATACGCGCGATAGCCGATCAGCCCCGCGCACAGCAGCGGCGCTGCGTGAGTGTCGGAATAACTCTCCGGCAGGGCGAGGCAATAGCGTGCATCCGCAAGCACGTGCTCAGCGTATCCGCCATCAAGCGTGTAGCCCGTGAATCCCGCGCGCTCGCATAGATTCTCTTTGCCCTCCAGGCAGTACCGGCAGACTCCGCACGTGTGGCCCAGCCAGGGCACTCCAACACGCGCGCCGGGTTGAAACTCGGTCACAGCGCTGCCCCGAGCGATGATTCGCCCCACAATTTCATGGCCCGGCGTGATGGGATAGCGAATGTCAGGCAACTCGCCATCCAGGAGATGCAGATCCGTGCGGCAGACTCCGCAGGCCAACACCTCCAACAGAATCTCATGATCTCGCGGCACGGGGAGCTGCCGCTCCACAGCAAGGAGGCGGCCGCCGGCAGACTGCAGGCACATCGCGATCATGAGCTCACCCGTAAGGGAAACGTACGCCGTGGCCGTGGTAGCGGTATCGGCGAGTGCCGTAACAACACCATCGGCGGCAACGCTCGCGCTTCCGGTGACTCCAAAAGCCGACGTCTTGCGTTAAGTGAGACAGGTAGTCTCATATATGGTCCCGAGGATAGCGACATTCCGGGGACCGACAACATGATCTCACCAAGCGCCCAGGCGGGGAAGTTTGTCGTCAGCCTGTGCACCGTGGCCGTGCCCATCACCATTCCGCAGCCTCGTTCGCCGCAGTTGCTGCGCTATCGGTTCTTCCTGCATACGTGTTGGGAAGAGGGCACGCGTTGCCATCGGCTGTACATGGGTTATTTCGATACGCGCGCCGAAGCAGAGAAGTGGCTCGGCAAACTGCGCAGAATCTACCCGAGCGCGTTTGTCAGCCTATCCCCGGAGGCTCGGCTGCTCACCGGTGCGCAGATCATGTCGCTCCTGGATCAGCCTGCTTCGTCCTCGAGCGCCGCGCCGGCCGCGCCGGGCGCGGCGCCAACAGTCGCTTCTCTTGCAGCCCAGCCGCCACAACCTGCGCGCATGGCGCAGCAACGTCGGGAATCACGTCACTCCGAGCCGAGCCTGCAGGACGCGGTGCAAGCTCTGAAAGTGAGCACGCTGAACGTCAACATGGATGAGGACCCCCTCAGCACTACCGGCGTGCGTCACCTGCGAATCGAGATCGAGAGCGATCCGCCGCGGACGCGCGCCGAAAAGCGAGCGGGCTCCCGCAAGCCGTGATCACACTAATGAAAAACGGGGCGAAACCCGATAACGCCGCCTTGCTGGAGCGAGCACGCCGCGCCATTGCCACCCACGAGCTCCCGCTGGGCGTAAGCTCACGTGTGTGGGGCGGCCGCGGCTCCGGCAAGCCTTGCAGCCTGTGCGGTCAGACGATCGGCTTCAACGACGTCGAGATCGAGCTGGACGGCATCGACGCCCGCTTCCACTCCAAGTGTCATCTGTTGTGGCAGGAGGCGTGCGCGGTTGAGGGAGGGGACGACTGATAACCTGCGCCTGCCAAGGCTACCGGATGGCCGGCGTCTGGCCTGGTGAGCGGACGCGGGCCGACGTAATGCGAGCGCGGGCGAATCAAGCGCCCGCCCAGAACTTGCTCGCGAGCGTGCGCGATCCATCCACATGTGCGACCAATGGCGAACACACATGTAAATGCCTCGCGGGGGAATCCCAGAGCTTCGAGCAGCAGCGCCGTGTAGAACTCGACGTTGGTCTGCAGAGGACGATCAGGCTTCCTGGCCGCAAGCAAATCCAACGCCGTTGCCTCGACGGCCTCGGCGAGGCGCAACCGCC
>CAZLYG010000099.1:0-13102 GCA_964563075.1 uncultured Steroidobacteraceae bacterium
AAGGTGGTCTACCAGCAGCGCACGCAGATCATGGCGACCGAGGATCTGTCCGCGGCGATTCGCGGCATCCTCGAGGAGTCGGTCGGGTCGGTGATGGATCAGTACATGCCCAGGCACGCCGCTCCGGGAGACTGGGACCTGCAGGGGCTGTCGGAAGCGGTGCTGAAGGACTTCAACGCGCGCGTCGACCCCAAAGCCTGGCTCGAAGCGGAACCGGAGATGGAGGAGCAGGTGCTGCGCGAGCGCCTGACCCGCGAGGTCATCACGGCTTACGACGCGAAGGTCGCCCGGCTCGGCGAGCCGATCATGCGTCACATCGAGAAGGACGTGATGCTGCGCATGCTCGATCAACACTGGCGCGAGCATCTGGCGGCAATGGACTACCTGCGGCAGGGCATTCACCTGCGCGGTTATGCGCAGAAGGACTACCGTTTCGAGTACAAGCGCGAGGCGTTCGAGCTGTTCGCGGCGATGCTCGATCGGGTGAAGTTCGAGACCGTCTCCATTCTCACCAAGCTCGAAGTGCGCACGCAGGAGGAGGTCGATCGGGAGGAAGCCGAAAGGCTCGAGCAGCAGCGGCGTGCGATGCGGGCATTTCAGGCGCAGCACTCGGAGCTGCCTTCTCTGTTGTCAGGCGAGCAACCGGTAGCTGAGCCGGGGCAGCCCCAGCAGGTGGCCGCCCGAGGTGCAACCGGTGCGCGGCCCGCGGCACCTGCTCCGCAGCCGGAAGCCCAGGGAACCTTCGTGCGCGCGGAGCGCAAGGTCGGCCGCAATGAGCCGTGTCCGTGTGGGTCCGGTAAGAAGTACAAGAACTGTCACGGCTCGCTCTCGAGCGGGAATGACCTGGTCGCCTGAGCCCGCGGGTTTCTGCCTTCGCGCGTGTAACACTTTGTGAGCGCGCCCGCCAAGTCCCTCGTTCGCGTTGTCGCCGCGGCTCTCTACGACCAGGCGGGCCGTGTGCTCATCGCGGAGCGCCCGGCCGGCAAGCACATGGCTGGCCGCTGGGAGTTTCCGGGCGGCAAGATCGCCGCCGGTGAATCCGAGGCCCATGCTCTGGCGCGTGAGCTGCATGAAGAGCTGGGCGTCGTCGTGGGCTCCGGCCACCGGCTCATGAGTCTCTCCCACTCATACGAGGATCGTCTGGTCGAGCTCGCCCTGTGGGTCGTGCTCAGCTATTCGGGGGAGCCCGCCCCGCTGGAGGGCCAGCGCTTGAAGTGGGTCCCTCCGCAGGACCTTCCCGCCGAGGACATCCTCGAGGCGGACAGACCTTTTGTTGCGGCTCTGGTACGCCTGCCCCCACCGGCTTCGGGCACGGCACCAATCTTGCGAAGCTTCAGGGACGGCTGTGTAGAATGAGCGCGGCTTTCGCATCAATAGAATGGACCGACATGGCAGCGCAGAACGACCTTCCGGACGTCAAACTCGACCCGGCGGGGTTGTACAGAGAAGAGACGTTCACCGACCGGCGGGCGGGAACGCTCCGCAGATTGACGCCCGTGACCGCGGAGGGTGCGACGGACCCCTCACGACCGGTGCTGTTCTCCGGCCAGACCCAGCTGCTGACCCCTGCAGGGGTGCTGCCGCTGGTGTTCGAGCTCGAGGCGAGCACCCTGGAGGAGGCGCTCCAGCAGTTCCCCGAAGGGGTCAAGGCGGCGCTCGAGCAGGCGATCGAGGAAGCGCGCGAGATGCGGCGCGAGTCGGCCTCGCGGATCGTGGTTCCGGAGGTGGGTGCCTCGGTGGGACCCGGCCCAGCCGGCGGCAAGATCAAGTTCCCTTAGCTCTCAACCCCTCTGGATTCAGTCAGTTACGCTCACAGCGGCGAGCCCGGGCGCTGCCGACACGGAACGCGGACCTGGGCGTCAGCGTTTATAGCCGTGCAACGTTCTGTCCCCTCGAGGGCAGGCTGCGAGCGAGGACAATATGAATCACCTCCGCGACACGGTCGGTGCGCACCCGACGGTGACGATTGGCATACCTGTGTACAACGGAGAGAGGTATCTGGAGGAGGCTATTCGCTCTGTGCTCGGGCAGAGCAACGGCGACCTCGAACTGGTGATCAGCGACAACGCCTCGACGGATCGCACCGCCGAGATCTGCCGCGACTACGCTCTTCAGGACCGGCGGGTGCGCTACTTCCGCAATTCGATCAACCTCGGCGCAGCTCCGAACTACAACATCGTGTTCGGTCACGCCCGCGGGCGCTTCTTCAAGTGGCTCGCGCACGATGACCTGATCACTCCGACCTTCGTCGAGAAGGTGACGGGAGTGCTGGAAACGCGCCCCGAGGCTGTCATGTGCAACTCGGTGGTCGAGTACATCGACAGCAAAGGCGCACCGCTCGGCCTGTATGACACCCAGCTTGGCAAAGCCGACAGTGCCTCGCCCTCGCAGCGCCTGGCACACGTCACCTTGCCGTCGCACTCCTGCGTCGATTTCTTCGGCATGTTCCGCAGATCGACCCTGCAGGGATCGCTGCTGCACGGAAGCTTTCACGGCGCGGACCGCGCCTTGCTGGCCCAGATGTCCTTGCGTGGCAGGATGGTCCAGATCCAGGCGCCACTGGTACAGATGCGCGAGCACGAGAACCGCTACACGCGCTCCCAGGTTCGTTCAGCAGACCGGGCATCGTGGCACGACACTCGGGTGCGGGGGCGTGTCAACTTCCCCACATGGAGGCTGTATATCGAATATCTGAAGATGGTGCAGGCGGCAGAGCTGGGGCCGGGGGAGCGCCTCCGCTGCTATGCCGTGCTGGCGCGCTGGTGGACCGTCAACTGGAATGTGGCGCGCGCTGCCGTGGATGTCGTGGCAATCGTGGCTCCCGGAGTGCCGGGAGTGGCCGAGCGCATCAAGACGCGCTTGTTCGGAGCCGCGCCGGGTCATCTCGTTGCCGCGCGCCGGCGCTGACGAAGCATCGAACATGGCCCAAGCTGTCGCGGCATTTCCATCGCAGCGCCCGAGGCGCTCAGCCTCATCATTGCGCATTGCGATGGTGGCCGCCTGTCCCGTACCTGCACGGCGCGGGACGCCATTACGGGTCGAGCGTCTCGCCGAGGCTCTCTGCGCTGCCGGGCACCAGGTCGAGCTCATCACTTATCACGTCGCCGATGACGACGCACATCCGATGGATTTCCCCGTGCATCGGATTTTCCACAAGCCGCGCTATCGCCGCATGATGGCTGGCCCCAGCGCGCGCAAGCTCTTCCTCTACGATCCGCCGCTGGCGATGAAGGTCTGGCAGGTCGTCGGCCGGGGCGGTTTCGACGTCATTCACGCGCATCATTTCGAGGGTCTGTTGGTTTCTCTGCCGAGCCGTGTGCGTCATCGCGTTCCCGTCATTTATGACGCGCATACCATGCTGCGGCTGGAGCTCCCTTCCTATGGACCACGGCTGTCACGTTGGCTCACGCGCACGGCGGGCGGCTGGCTGGACGGATCGCTCCCGAGAATGGCCGACCACATCGTCGCCGTCACACCCGACATCCGCGACACTCTGATCGAGCGCCACGGGCTGTCTGCGGAACGGATCACCGTGGTGATGAACGGAGTGGAGGCGAACAACTTCCGCGTCGGCGAGTCCCCGTCACGGGACGGTGGGGTGCGGATGATCTACTCCGGCACGCTCGCGCCATACCAGGATATTGATCTATTGCTCGACGCGTTCGCCCGTGCGCGGCGCGTCCGCAAGGACCTCCGACTCTGCTTCTCGGTCAGCTCCTCGTTCGAGCCCTACGAGGAGCAGGCCAGGCGGCTCGGTATCCGCGAGGCCATCGAAGTGATCGATGACGGCTTCGAGGAGCTGCCGGGGCGTCTCGCGGCTTCCAACATCGCGGTGCTGCCGCGCACGGCCTGCCCGGGGATTCCACAGAAACTGCTCAACTACATGGCCGCCGGCAAGGCCATCGTGTCCAGTGAAGGCTCGGCGAAAGTGATCGAGCACGAGCGCACCGGCCTGATCGTTCCCAACGGGGATGCCGATGCGTTCGCGGAGGCGCTGCTGCGTCTCGCCGACAATCCGGAGTTGGCGCGGCAGCTCGGCGACAGTGCGCGCGTGGACGTCGAGAGCACCTACAGCTGGGAGCAGTCTGCCGAGAGCCTGGAAGGTATCTACGAGCAGGTGTTGATGCGTCGCAAGGGGCTGGGTAGCCCCGAGCACATATAGTCCGACCTCGCCGCCGGCGAGCCCACGCGGCCGCTCTCGTCTATGGTGGCCTATGGTGGCCTACAGTGGCACGATCGTTGGGCGCAGGCCCCGCGTGTTGAGGTCGTTGCGCACCTCTTCCGTGTAGATCGAATTCATCAGCAGCACGATGTCGGGCCGCAGCGTACGCAATGCCTCGGGGCTGAGGATCTCGCGGCCCGAGCCGGCGAGGAATTTCCCGTGCTTGTGCGGGTTGATGTCCACGATCGCCACCAGCTCCTCACCCATGCGCAGCGAGCCGATCAGGGACACGCACTTCGAGCCCGAGCCCCAGATTGCGATCGTCTTGCCCTCGCGGCGCGCGCCGGTGACGATGTCCTGCAGTTCCTGCAATTGCGCTGCCACCCGGTCCTGGAAGTCATCGACCAGCCTGGCGGTGCGCTCGAGGTCGTTCTCCTGCGGCAGGCGCGGCTGGGTCGGCCCCGGAGCGGGCCGCGCCTCGAGCATCAGATACTGACCTCCATAAGCCTTGTAGAGCTCGAGCACTTCAAAACCCGTATCGCGGAACAGGCGCGCGAGGGAGCCACGCGTGAAATACGTGCAGTGCTCGTAGTAGATGTCCCAGAACACGCCGTGCTCCAGGACCCTCTCCATGTCCGGCAACTCGAAGAACACATTCACGTGGCGGCGGTCGCCGATCGTCTGGCGCACCAGGCTGAGGAAATCGCGCACCGGCCCGATGTGCTCGAGCGTGTGGCGGCAGCACACATAATCGGCCTGCAGATGCGAGTAGCTCGGACCATAGAAGTCGCGGATGAAGCGGATGCGCGGGCTTGCCGTGCTTTGCGTGCGCTCGGGCCGGTAGCCCGGGTCCAGTCCGATGCCGCTGCACCCGGAGCGTTCACACAGAGTCACCAGAAACTCGCCCTTGCCGCAGCCGATCTCCAGAACGGAAATCCCGGGGCCGATGCCGTACTTGGCGATCTGGTCGTCGCAGACGTCGTTCACGAAACGCATGAACCGCGGCGAGAACGCCTGTGTCTCCTCGTAGGCCGGGGAGTACTTGTTGAGGCTCACGTCGAAGCGGATGTTGGAAATGAATCCGCAGTCGCGACAGAACGCGAGCTCGATGTCGCCGCGCGGGAACGCGAGCGCGGCATCCCGCGTCGGCAACATCAGGCAACTGTGTGCCGGGACGTCGTTGACCTGGTAGAAGGACTCCAGGTCGCCGCCGCCGCAGGCGGGGCACGCGAGCGGTTGTCCGCTCAGCAGCTCCGGGATTCCCGGGAACGCGAACTCCGCGGGACTGCCGGCGCGCAGGGCGCCTAACTCGAGAGTGTTTTTCTGTGTCATAGGATGGACGGCCGTGGCACCGGAACGATGAAACGACCCCCGCGGCGACGGTATTCGTCCTGCTGGGTCATGATCTCTTCTTTGAAGTTCCAGGGAAGAATCAGCACGTAGTCCGGCTGCCTCTCGAGCAGCCGCTGCGGCGGCTCGATAGGCAGCCGCACGCCGGGAATGTAGCGGCCCTGCTTGTGCACATTGCGGTCGACGACGAAGTCGAGCACGTCGGGACCTAGGCCGGCGTAGTTGAGCATGATGGTGCCCTTGGCCGCGGCCCCGTAGCCGGCGATCCGCGCCCCGCGCCGCTTGAGGTCATGGAGCAGGGCAACCAACTCCGTGCGAATGGTGGCCACCCGCATGGAGAAGCCGGCGTAGTAATCGAGACGGTCCAGGCCCAGGCGGCGCTCGCTGTTCAGATATTCCGTGATCGAAGCGGTCGGCCGCGGGTGCTTCTCCACGAACAGCCGCAGCGAACCGCCATGTATGGCGAGCGGCTCGACGCGGTTGAGAAACAGGCTGTGACGCTCGAACAGGTTGCGGAGCGCGGTGACCGAGAAGTAGCACAGGTGTTCGTGATAGATCGTGTCGAACTCGCCATGGTCGATGAGGTCGCGAACGTACGGCGCCTCGATGACGGCGACGCCGTCATCCTTGAGCAGCGTCGCGATGCCCGCGACGAACCCATTTGTGTCGGCAACGTGGGCCAGCACATTGTTGGCGTGGATGACATCCGCTCGTTTGCCCTTTGCCGCCAGCTCGGAAGCGAGCGTCGCGCCGAAGAAGGCCTCGAGAGTCTCAATACCCCGTGAGCGAGCGACGGCGACCGGACCGGGCGCTGGATCGATGCCGAGCACCGGAACGCCGCGCTCCCGGTAGTACTGCAGCAGATAGCCGTCATTGCTTGCCAGCTCGATGACCAGGCTGCGCGGCCCCAGGCGCTGCTCCTCGATCCTCTGGCGGACATTGATCGCGGAGTGACGCAGCAACATGTCCGTGACCGAGGAGAAGTAGGGATAGTCCGGCCCGAACAATGTCTCCGGCGGCACCGTATGGAGTATCTGAACGAGTGCACAGTCGGCGCAGAACGCGACGTCGAGCGGATAACGCGGCTCTTCCTCAGCGAGCTGCGAAGGCGCGAGAAATGCGTCTGAGGCCGGCAGGTTGCCCAGCGAGAGAAACACTGACAGATTTTCGCCGCCACAGGAGCGACAGTGCGTCTCCTGCGCCGGACTCGGCGCTCGGGTGAGCGCAGTGCTGGCGTGGGAGGCGGCACCATTGTGCGCCGCGGCGGCACTGGCCCGCGCGGCCGTGACACTGGCCTGCGCCACTGCGGCACTCGTCCGCGCGGCCGTGACACTGGCCTGCGCCACTGTGGCACTGACCCGCGCAGCCGTGGCACTGGCCTGCGCCATCGTGCCACCAATCCCGGCATGCTGCGCCGCCTGCGTTGTGATCATGCCGCCGACCGTCCGGCCAGGCGCCACCGCAGGGATGCATCCAGCAAGCCTGCATCCTGCAGTTCGCGAATGCGCTTGAGACGGATGAACTGTGAGCTGAGGAATTCAGTGGCGGAAGTTCCGTGCGCGCGGAAGGCCGCGGCCACTTCCTCTATGCCCTTGCGCACCGTCCACTGTGGCTGGTAGTCGGGAAGCCGCCGGGCGAGCTTGTCGCAGTTGACACGGTAGTTGCGCGCATCAGGGCTGGCATCGCCGGCGTAGGTCACTTTGGCGGACGGGATGACCTCGGCCACCATCTCGGCGACCTCACGTACCCGATAATTCTCGGATGTGCGTCCGACATTGAAAGACTCGTTGTGCACGCGCTCGCGCGGTGCTTCGAGCACGGATACGAAGGCGCGCGAGATATCCTCGATGTGGACCAATGGCCGCCACGGCATGCCGTCGCTCTTGATCAGCACCTGGCCCGTGGTGAGCGCATAGCCGACGAGATTGTTGACGACCAGATCGCCGCGCAGCCGCGTCGAAGCACCATAGGCGGTCGAGCTGCGGAGGAATGTCGGGGAGAAACTCTCGTCCGCCAGCAGTGCGACGTCCCGTTCGACCCAGACTTTGCTCTGGGCGTAGGGGGTGACCGGATTGAAGGACGCTTCCTCGGTCAGGAACTCATCGCCCGCCGCTCCGTAGTTGCTGCAGGATGAGGAGAACACGAAGCGTGGCACGCCGGCCTGCTTGGCCAGCTTCGCCAGGCGCACGGATGCCTCGTGGTTAATGGCGTACGTCGTCTGGGGCGCCAGGTCACCCAGCGGGTCGTTGGAAATGCCGGCGAGATGCGCCACCGCATCGAAGCCGCGCAGCTCCTCCATCTGCACGCTGCGGATGTCCTTGCGGATCGCAGGAACCTTCAGAGGCGGCTCGTCGCGAAACCCGCACCCCTCGTACAGAAAGCTGTCCAGACCCGTGACCTCGTGACCCCGCCGCAGCAGCAGGGGCGCGAGTACGTGCCCGATGTAGCCATCGTGACCGGTGAGCAGAATTCGCATGTCATCTCCAGGTTTTCCAGGGGGCGTCGCCGCTTTCCCACAACGCTTCCAGCCGCACTTTGTCGCGTACGGTATCCATGCACTGCCAGAAGCCGTTGTGTTGATAGGCCATCAACTCGCCGTCGCGGGCCAGGTTCTCCAGCGGCTCACGCTCGAACTGCGTGGCGTCGCCCTCGATGTAGTCGAAGATCCCGGGCTCCAGCACGAAGAACGCACCGTTGATCCAGGCCTCGCCGGCCAGCGGCTTCTCGTCGAAGCGCGCAACGCGGCTGCCATCGAGCTCGAGGCGGCCGAAACGTGCCGGCGGACGCACGGCCGTCACGGTCGCCAGGCGGCCGTGGCCCTGGTGGAACGCGAGCAGCTCGCGCAGGTTGATGTTCGAGACGCCGTCCCCCCAGGTGAGCATGAAAGTCGACTCACCCAGATACGGCCGCAGGCGCTTGATGCGCCCACCGGTGTTCGTCGGCTGCCCGGTGTCGATCAGATCGACTACCCAGTCCTCGGTGGGCTGCTGGGTTGCGGGTGTGCCATTGCGCTTGCCGTGCGGTTTGACTGTTCCTGTGGCCAGGGAGATCCGCAGGTCGGGAGCGAGTGAACAATAATCCGCCATGTAGCGTTTGATGTATTCCCCCTTGTAGCCCAGGGCGACGGCGAATTCCTTAAAGCCGTAGGTCGAGTAGTGCATCATGATGTGCCAGAGAATCGGCCGGCCGCCGATTTCCACCATCGGTTTGGGCTTGACGACTGTCTCCTCTGAGAGACGCGACCCCAAGCCTCCTGCAAGAATGCCGACCTTCATGTGTGCGTTTTTCCGGTAATGTCAGACCCAGACGCTTCCGATCACGTGAATACAGCTGCGGCGATGATTCTTCGAATTCGCTCTCGCGACGACATGCACCCGGCGGAGGCCGCAAGTTCCGTGCCCAGGTGCCCTCGCCCATGAGCCGATTGCGGGCCCTGTTGGCGAATATCGCGGCGGTGGTCTCAGGCAAGGCGGTCGCGGCAGTGGCCGGGCTGGCGACGATCATGGTGCTGACGCGGCACCTGGGCCCGCAGGAATTCGGCTATTACCGCACCGTGCTCACCTATGCCGCATTCGCAAGCGTGCTGGCGGACTGCGGCATCTACATGGTGACCTTGCGGGAGATGTCGCGCCCCGGGGCGGATGCAGAGCGTGTCGCCGGTACCGCTATCCCGTTGCGCCTTGCGAGCACTATCGGCGTGCTATCGCTTGCATGCGCCGTTGCGTGGACGTTTCCTTACGACCGGATTGTAAAGTGGGGTGTGCTGATCGGGGCTGCCGTGTACACCTGCCTGCAGGCCAGCGAGTTGCTGGTTGCGGTGTTTCAAAGTGTGTTGCAACAGGGACGCAACGCGATCGCGGAGGGCACCGGCGCACTGGTCACACTGGCTGGTGTGTGGATGCTGGCGGTTGCGCACTGCGGCACGTTGCCGATGCTCGGGGCAACGTTGTGCGGAAGCATCGTGGCATTGTCGATCTCCTGGCGGCTGGCCCACCGGCTGGTGCCGTTCCGTCTTGACTGGGACGTCCGGAGCTGGCCCCGGTTCCTTCTCATGGGTCTGCCCATCGCCGGCTCACAGATCCTCACCATGGCGATCCTGCGCGGGGACTCGCTGATCCTGTCGCTGTTTCAGCCGGCTGCGGCGGTCGGGTTATACGGGGTGTCCACCAAGATCTTCGAGCTGGCGACGTCGCTTGCCTTCATGTTCGGCGGACTGATGATGCCCGCGCTCACGTCGGCATTCGCCCACGACCGCGCAAGCTTTCCGCGCGTGCTGGGCCACACTGTCGACGCTGCCGCAATCTACGGGGTGGGCGCCGTGCTGATCCTGACGCCGTTCGCGCCGCAGGTGTTGACTCTGATCGCCGGAGCGGATTTTGCCGCCGGCGCGGCGGCGCTCGTTACGATCTCCTTTGCGATCGGACTGTCTGCGCTTGCGCACGTGTTGCGCTTCGCGCTGGTCGCTTACGAGCGGCCTCGGCTCGTTCTCGAGGCGGACGCGGCGGCCTGCCTGCTGGGTTTCGCGGCCTACTTTGCACTGATCCCGCGATTCTCGTTGCTGGGAGCGGCCGCCGGGACCGTCATTGCGGAAGGCTGCTCCCTACTGGGTATGTTGCGCGGATTGCGACGTGCGGGCATCTCGCTTCCCTCGCCGGTGAATCTGGTGAAGGCCGTACTCGCGGGTCTCATCGCGTTCGGCGCCATCCAGGCCTGTAACAGGCTCGCATGGCCGTTGGCACTGTTCGTCGGCGTAGCGACCTATCTGACTCTGCTGGCGCTCACGCGTGCCATTCCTCCAGAGCTGATCGCGACAGTGTTCCAGCGCCGCCGCTATCAAAGAAGCGCTTGAGCCGGGTACACTGTCGCAGTGAACAAACTCTGCGCGCGTGCGGCCCGGCTGATCCTGGCCGCCTCTCTGCTACTCGCCTGCATGCCACCCCCGCATACCATGGAAAACAAGCGCCCGCCGGGCGCGTCTGCCCGCGCCGCGGCCGACGCCGCATCGGCTCCTCCAGCAATCATCTACCCCGTCACGGCGCGGGTGCAGGTTTCCGACAACTACTCGGGTACCGAAGTCAGCGACCCCTATCGCTGGCTGGAGAACCTCGACTCCGCCGTGACACGGCAATGGGTGCAGGCACAGAACACTCTCTCGCAGCCGCGTCTGGAGGCTCTGCCGCAGCGCGCGTGGCTCAAGCGGCGGCTCACGGAGTTGTGGAATTACGAGCGCTTCTCAGTACCGGTGAAGGAGGGCAAGCACTACTTCGTGCTGCACAACGACGGCACGCAGAATCAGAGTGTGCTGTATGTGTCGGAGGATCTCGACTCCCCGGGTCGGGTGCTCTTCGATCCCAATACACTGCGCGCGGATGCAACGGTGGCTCTGTCAGGGCTCACGCCGAGCCCCAGGGGCGAGCTCGTCGCGTACGCGCTGTCGGATGGCGGCACGGATTGGCAGACCTGGCGGTTCCGGCGCACGCAGGACGGCACCGATCTCCCGGATGTGCTCAGGTTCACGAAGTTCTGGGGCGTCTCGTGGGCGCGTGATGGCTCGGGCGTCTACTACAGCCGCTACCCGGCCTTGCCCAACGGCAAGGGTGATGATGCGGGGAGGCCGTCGATCTACTTCCATCGGCTCGGTGAGCCCCAGGACCACGATCGGCTGATCTATGCGGTCACAGATCATCCTACGCGCGTGCCGTCGGCGACGGTGACTGAGGACGGGCGCTATCTGGTGATCACGCTGTTCGACGGCTATGAGCGCAACGGTGTCGCGCTGCTGGATCTGCATCTGGCGCAGGCTCACGCGCGAGCTTTGTTTGCGGCGTGGGACGCGCTCTATACGTTCATTGGCTCGCAAGGTGATGAGCTGTTCTTCCTGACGACGCGGGGCGCGCCCAACCGTGAAGTCATTGCGGTCGACGTCCGGCATCCGGTGTCATTTCGATCTCCCTCAATCATCGTGCCGGAGACGGATGCGGCACTCGAGGACGCACGTTACGTCGGCGGGCGGCTGATCGCGCGGTATGTGCGCGATGCCCATAGCGTGGTGCAGGTATTCGAGCGCAATGGCCGGCCGGTCGGCGAGGTGCCCCTGCCTGGCCTGGGCAGCGTCGATGGGTTTCACGGCGAAGGGCGGCAGCGGGAGACTTTCTTCTCGTACACCGACTATGTGACACCCGCGCAGATCTACCGGTACGACACTCGTACCAACACAGTGAGCTTGTGGCGCACGCCGCGCGTCAGCTTCGACTCGGGCGCATACGTGACCGAGCAGGTGTTCTTCCACAGCAAGGACGGTACGCGTGTACCGATGTGGATTACGCATCGCCGTGACATGCCCCGGGATGGCAACCAGCCCGTGCTGCTGTACGGATACGGCGGCTTCGACATCTCGCTCACTCCGCAATTCAGCCCTGCCGTGATGGCGTGGTTGGAGCTGGGCGGCGCCTATGCGGTGGCCAATCTCCGTGGCGGCGGCGAATATGGCGAACGCTGGCACCTGGCGGGCACGCTGGATAACAAGCAGAACGTGTTCGACGACTGCATCGCGGCGGCGGAATATCTGATTCGGGAAGGCTACACGCGTGCCGCGCGTCTGGGACTTCATGGCCGCAGCAACGGCGGGTTGCTCGTGGGAGCAGTGATGACGCAGCGTCCCGAATTGTTTGGAGTCGCGCTGCCGGCGGTCGGCGTGCTGGACATGTTGCGGTACCAGTACGCGAGTGCCAATGCACGCCAATGGTCTTCCGATTACGGGTTGAGCGAGAGCCCGCAGCAATTTCAGGCGCTCTACGCCTATTCGCCCTACCACAACGTCAGGCCGGGCGTCTGCTTTCCGCCAACGCTCGTGACGACCGCGGATCATGACGACCGGGTCGCGCCGTGGCACAGCTACAAGTTTGCCGCGGCATTGCAGGCCGCCCAGGGGTGTCCCAACCCCATCCTGATCAGGATCGAGACGCGTGCCGGGCACGGCGCGGGGAAGCCCCTCTGGATGCAGATCGAGGATTACGCCGACCAGTGGGCATTCGCGGCCAGCGCGCTGGGGATGAAGGCCCCGGAGTAGTGTCGGCCGTACACGTGGCCCGGTGCGCGTGGCCCCGCGCGCGTGGTGGTCGCGCGAACGTGTGATTTCGGTCGCAAACTCGAGTGCGGAATGCGACCTGCCTCTTAACACCGGCCGCGTCAATTTGGAAAATAGCGCCCTGTTGCCCGATTCGGCAGGCGAGGCGTATGGGCTTTCGTGTCAAGGCGTTTGCAGCGCACGTTGGACTGAGCGCGTGTGTGCTGACGCTGGTGCTGAGCCTGCTGATTCTGGGCTGGTACCGCTGGCCCGGCTGGTATGTCACGGGTTTCGTGCACGTCGCGACGATCCTGCTGACGGTCGATGTGACCCTGGGCCCTCTGTTCACCCTGCTGGTGGCGAGCCCGAAAAAACCGCGAGCGGTTCTGGCCAGAGACATTGCGGTGATCGTGACCTTGCAGCTCATCTCCATGACTTACGGCGTGTCGACACTCTTGGAGGGACGGCAGCTCTATTACGCGTACTCGACCAATGAGCTCGAGACAGTCGCGGCCTCGCAGGTG
>CAZLYG010000100.1:0-12992 GCA_964563075.1 uncultured Steroidobacteraceae bacterium
CTGGTTCGCCGGGGTGTGGGCAACCACTCTGAGCGGCCCGCCATCCCCACCGCCGCCGGAATACGCAACGACCACCGGTCCCGCCGGAGATGCCGAGGTTCAACCTTACGTGGGGGTGCGGTTCGTGCTCTCCAGCGACTGGAACACGACGCTGAGCGCAGTGGACTACTCGTACCTGCACCACGGATACGGGCCCTCGGATGACTATCAGGAGCTGTCGGTCGCCTTCCAGTACCTGGACACGCTCACCCTCTCGCTGGCGGCCTCGCCGAATGCAGTGCATTACTGGAAGGGATTCAGGGTCGGGCGCTACGCCGGCTACGACGCCAGCCTCAGCGGCGAGTGGCCTCTGTGGGGCCCTCTCTTCGCGACAGCCGGTGTGGGCTACTATTACCTCTCCGGACCGTCGAGCCACACCTCTCGAATTGCGACCCCCACGGGCCCGGTGAGCGTCACGACCCGATGGGGCACCCAGGGCTACGGCTATGGGAACGTCGGCCTGGCCGCCGAGCATGGGCCATGGCGCCTCGACGTCGGGTATTACTTCGCGGACAAGCAGTCTGAGAATCTGTTTCCCTACTCCTCGCGGAACAACCGCGTGGCCGCGACCTTGAGCTGGCGATTTTAGCGAGTAAGGGCCGACTTAAGTCTAGTCCCAGCCGGAAACGCCCGAGGGGCCAGGCCCGGCGGGCCGAGTAATCCGCTTGAACCGCCAGGCCCGGCGGAGCCACTTACCGGGGACGGGCGACGGTCAGGTCTTGCCGCCCGGGAGGGCCAGGCTTGAGAGACTCGAGACACACCGACAGCACCGTGGAGGCGCCCTACCGCGGCGGCGCCGCTGCGGCCCGCGAGGCCGATCTCGTCTCCAGGATCGCGGGGGGCGACCGCCGTGCGCTCGAGGAGCTCTACAACCTCTATCACCGCCGGCTGGCTCGATTTCTGACACGGCTCACCAGCCACTTCGATGTCGCTGAGGAGATCATCAACGATACGTTCCTCATCGTGTGGCGCAAGGCGCGCGATTTCCGCGGCGATTCGCAGCCCTCCACCTGGATACTGGGGATCGCATACCGCCGCGCAAGAAACGCGTTCCGGTCTGCGACTCGCCTCACAGCCGGCGAGAACCTTGAAGAGCTGCTGCAGCCACTCACGAGCCACGAACCCATGCAGACGGAGGAGCTGCGCGACTGGCTGTCACAGGCCCTCGGGCACTTGCCGGTCGAGCAGAGAATGGCCGTTCAGCTCTGTTACGAGCTGGGTTATTCGTGTGAGGAGATCGCAACCATCATGAACTGTCCGGTCAACACGGTGAAGACGCGTCTGTTCCACGCTCGGGCCAAGCTACAGAAGCTGCTGCCGGCGCTCGGTGGCAGCGTTGCCCCTAGCCAGGACCGCGCGACGGGCTCGGCCGGAGAGATGCCGTGAACTCCGCAAAACACGCCGCCGTTCACGAAGAGATCTGGTTACTGTTGCCCTGGTTGGCAAATGATCGCCTGTCGGGTGCAGAGCGGGAGCGTGCGGAGGAGCACGTTCGCATCTGCAACGCGTGCGCGCAGGAGCTGGCCGTACAGCGTCGCATGTGCGACGCACTGTCGGCTCCCGAGCGTGTCACGTACGCTCCGGGGCCTTCGTTCCGCAAGCTTCTCGAGCGCATCGACGGTCCGGATGCACAGTCGCCGCGAGGGGCGG
Source organism: uncultured Steroidobacteraceae bacterium (assembly GCA_964563075.1). GTDB lineage: Bacteria > Pseudomonadota > Gammaproteobacteria > Steroidobacterales > Steroidobacteraceae > 13-2-20CM-66-19. Next base: position 1,690 of record CAZLYG010000100.1, read on the forward strand.
AATCCGCCAGTCCTCCCCCGCGGCCCGAGGGGGTCGTGGCACGCGATCGCGGCCGGGGGCGGACCGGGAACGCCGCCTTGTGGCGGCCTCCGGGATTCGCCTGGGCTGCCAGTTTCCTGGTGATGGTGGGCATCACCGCGATGGTCGCCACCGCCTACCGCTGGTCGGAGCCGCTGTACGTCACCAAGTCGGACACGCCGGTCGAGACCCACGGGCAGGGTGTCCTGCACATCGCTTTCGACCGTGAGCTGACCATTGGCGAGGTCGAGGAGCTGTTGCGGGCGGACGGTGCTCGCGTCGTCTCGGGTCCCGATGCAACCGGCATCTTCGGGATCGCCCCGGTGGCTCGCGCCGGCGGATCCGCCAAGCAGCCGTTACGGCGGTTGTCGGACCGATTGCGTGCCGATCCGCGGGTGCGCTGGGTTGAGCCGATCGACACGGACGACACGGCGTCTGAGAAGTCGCCCGGCAGAGGACCGTAATGCGCCTTTCTGTGCTTCTGGTGGCCGCAGCGCTGTTGACCAGCGCGCTGCCAGCCGCGCGCGCAGATTCGCCTCCGGCCGCCGCGCAGGCTGCGCCGGCTGCGGATACGAGCCACCCGATGATCGTGGTGACGTTTGCCAACAGTCCGAAACACCCCGCGGGGCGTGCCGGCACTACGGGCAGCCGCTACAGCGGTTCGGGCTACCTGGTGGGGCAGACCGCGCATCAGCAGGCGCAGCGGGTGGCGAAGACGTACTCGTTGCGTGAGGTCGCGAACTGGCCCATCAAGGCTCTGCGGGTGCACTGTGTGGTGTTCGAAGTGCCGGATGATCGGCCGGTGGCGACCGTCATCGGCATTCTGGCGAAGGATCCGCAAATCACGCTCGCGCAACCGCTGCAACAGTTCCACACCCTGACGGACAGCTCCTCCGGCTTCCCCTACAACGATCCTCTGTACGACCTGCAGACGAATCTGGCTTCGCTCGGCATTGCGCGGGCACATGAGCGCTCGCGCGGCGATGGCGTGCGCGTCGCGCTCATCGACACGGCGGTCGACACCTCGCATCCGGATCTGCTCGGGCGGATTTCAGGCTCGCGCTCCTTCCTGGACGAGATGGCCGGTCCCTCCGGTGGTACCCGCCATGGCACCGCCATGGCAGGACTGATCGCCGCAACCGCCAACAACCACGTCGGTATCGTGGGAGTTGCACCTCAGGCGCGGGTCGAAGTACTGGCAGCATGTTGGCAGCTGCAGCCCAACGCCGACGCGGCCGTGTGCAACACCTTCACGCTGGCGCGTGCCCTGGCCGCCGCCATCGATGCCGGAATCCCGCTGGTCAACCTGAGCATCGCCGGTCCGGCGGATCCCCTGCTCTCGGCTCTGATCGAGGCCGGGCTGCAGCGCGGCGCCATTTTCATCGGCGCGACTTCTGCGGACGCGGACTCTTTTCCGGCCAACGTTCCGGGTGTCATCGGAGTGGGCAGCGTCGAGCACGCGGTCGGCGATCCGACGGTCACCGCCCCCTCCGTTCACGTACTGACATTGCGCCCGCGCGCGCAATACGACTTTGTCTCCGGTACGTCCGTGGCCGCGGCGGAAGTGACAGGTGTCGTCGCACTGCTTCTGGCTGCAGACCCGCACCTCAGCGCGAGTGCGGTCGAGGCTTTGCTGAAGCGAACCGCAGGCACAGGCGCACAGGCCAATCCCGCACAAGCGTTGACCAGCAGCGCGAGCCCCGTCGACGCTGGCGCTGCGTTGGCACTATTGGCGGCGACGCATGCCAGGCGCGTCGCCAGCTCCACGCGCTAGAGCACACTCGCCCCGCAACCCAGTCGGCCTCGCAATATGGGCTCTGCCCGCCTCAAATCCTGATCACGACCTTGCCGAAGGGTCCCGCGAGCTGCCGGCGATACGCATCCGCGGCCGCCTCAAAGGCGAACGTCCGGTCGATGACCGGCTTGATCCGATTCACCTCGAGCGCCACGTTCAGGTGCTCGAAATGAGAGCGGTTGCCCACGAAAATACCGTGCAGGCTCGCTCCCTTGAGCATCAGAGGATGCGGATTGGTGTCGCCCTCGAAGCCGGCGAGAACCCCGATCAGTGCGATGTGCCCGGCATACGCGACCGCTCGCATGGAGCGCGCCAGCGTTCCCGGGCCGCCGAGCTCGATGACGTGATCGACACCCTGTCCGTGCGTGAGTGCCAACACTTCCCGGTCCCATTCGGGAGTGCGCTTGTAGTTCACCCCGGCATCGGCCCCCAGGGTGCGCGCTCGGGCAAGCTTGTCATCGCTGGAGGATGTCACGATGACACGCGCGCCTGCGGCCCTTGCCAGCTGCAATGCGAACATCGATACGCCGCCTGTTCCCAACAGGAGGACGGAATCGCCCGCCTGCACGCGGCACACCACGACGAGGGCATGCCAGGCCGTGACAGCAGCGCACGCCAGAGTCGCACCCTCCTCGAAGGACAGCGAGGCCGGAATTGCGACGGCGTCATCCTGATCGAACACGCAGTATTCGGCGAGCACGCCATCGGCGGGCGAGCCGAGAGCGACGAGGGGCCCCGGCGGTGGACCGCTGTACCAGCCGCGGAAGAAGGTGCCTGACACACGATCGCCGGCCTTGAAGCGCGTGACACCTGCACCGACTGCCACCACCTCCCCGGCCCCGTCGGACAGGGGAATGGTATTGCGTGGCACCGGCCCTCCGAAGTAACGGCCGGCGACGATCGCGTTATCGCGATAGTTGAGCGACGCTGCGCGCATGCGCACGAGTATCTCGCCCGCTTGCGGCGTGGGTTCAGGCAGCTCGACCTGGCGCAGTCCCTCGAGGGAGCTGGCGCCCTGCTGAATCTCGTAAGCTTTCATTGTCCTTCGTATTCCTGAGCCGAGGAGTGCCGACTCGCGGCTGTCATCGTTCGCGAACCACGGCGGCCAGCCGTCAACGCCCGGCTGGAGGCTGCGGTACAGCGCGCCCAACCGCAAGCACTTTGCGCTCTGAGGCAATGGTTACGTCACTCTCAGTAGAGTTGTGCCGTGCACCAAAGCCTCGGCGTAGAATCGCGACATGAGCAACGTGGAACTCATCGCTTCCTACTGGACCCTCAGCGGCGGCGCTTTGCCGCACACGGACAGGGAATACAGCACCTTCGAATTTCGCGCGCGCGTCGAGCAGGCGGCGCGTGCCGGATTCACAGGGATCGGCCTGTGGCACGCGGACCTGATACACGTGCGCAAGACGCACACGCTCAAAGAGATGCGGCAGATACTCGATGCCAACGGCATGCGGCATGTCGAGATAGAGTTTCTCACCGACTGGTTTCTGGAGCCCGGCGAGCGGCGCACCCAGTCGGATGCGATGCGCCGCATGTTGCTCGAGGCAGCCGAGGCCCTCGGCGGACGTCACATCAAGGTGGGCGACTTCTTTCGCACCCCGGTGGTGATGCCGCAGCTCATCGAGGAGTTCGCGCAGCTCTGCAAGGATGCCGCGGCTCACGGCACGAAGATCGCTTACGAGATGATGCCGTTCTGCGGCATCGACTCGCTCGAGAAGGCGCGCGAGCTGGTCCTCGGCGCGGGAGCGAAGAACGGCGGCATCATCTTCGACCTGTGGCACATCGTGAAGCTCGGGATTGCCTACGACAAAGTCTGGCAATTTCCGCCGGAGCACGTGCTGGGGGTCGAGCTGAACGACGGTTACGTGAAGAACCTGCCGACTCAGGATCTGGCCGAGGAGACGACGCAATACCGCCGCTTCTGCGGACAGGGCGAGTTCGATGTGAAAGGCTTCACCTCGCGAATGACAGCTTACCGCGGTCCCGTCGGTATCGAGGTCCTCTCGAAGGAGCTGCGCAGCTGGCCGCTGGAAAAAGCAGCACGCACCGCCTACGAAACGACGGCCGCACAATTCACACAGTAAAACGGCAGGATCCCCATGGGCCAGCCGTTTTGAACCCCGGCGCAGCCGGCGGCCCCGAATGGGCCTGAGGAGAATTTAAGCATGCGCATGAAAAAGCTCGGCAATACGGGTCTGGTCGTTTCGGAGATCTGCCTGGGGACTATTACTTTCGGCGGGGAGTCCCAAGGGATCTGGGCAGCCATCGGCCAGCTCGACCAGGGCGCGGTGACCGCCATCGTGCGCACCGCCATCGAGCGGGGCGTGAACTTCATCGACACGGCGAACGTCTACCACGCCGGCCGTTCGGAAACCCTGACCGGGCAGGCGCTGAAGACACTCGGTGTCGCACGCGATTCGGTCGTCGTGGCCACGAAGGTGCTTGGCCGGATGGGACCCGGTGCGAACCAGGCCGGCCTGTCGCGCGCCCACATCCTGCACGCGGTCGATGAGAGCCTGAAGCGGCTGCAGCTGGACTACATCGATCTCTATCAGATCCACGGCCGCGATCCGCTGACGCCGCTGGAGGAAACGCTCGGAGCGCTGAACGACTGCGTGCGCGCCGGGAAGGTCCGGTACCTCGGCTTGTGCAATCTGTCGGCGTGGGAGATTACCAAGTCGCTGTGGATCGCGCAGCGAGAAGGGTTTGCGCGTTTCGAAAGCGTGCAGGCCTACTACACGCTCGCCGGCCGCGACCTGGAGCGCGAAATCGTGCCGCTCGCCCGCGATCAGAACCTCGCCATTCTTCCCTGGAGCCCGCTGGCTGGCGGGCTGCTGTCCGGAAAGTTCACGCGTGATGGCAAGGGGCCCCAGGGTGCACGACGGCTGGCGTTCGATTTCCCTCCGGTCGATCGCGACCGCGTGTTCAACTGCATCGACGCCATGCGTCCCATCGCCGATTCCCACGGAGCCTCGGTGGCGCGAGTGGCGCTCGCCTACCTGCTGCACAAGTCCCATGTCACGTCGGTGATCATTGGAGCCAAGAACGGTGAGCAACTGACGGACAACATCGCAGCGACGGAGCTTCGCCTGAGCGACGAGGAGATGAGTACGCTCGACAAGGTATCCGCCCTACCCGCCGAATACCCAGGGTGGATGCTCGACCGGCAGGGGTCCGACCGCCTCGCGTTGGTCAACCCGAAGTAGGTCCGCCGGAAGCCGGCAGGCGGCACCAGCGGACGCGTGCTGCGATCCAGCGCGGTCGCGTGCCGCGATCAGTGCGCCGGCCGGCGTGCGTGCCGCGGTCAGCGCGGGCGCATGCCGCGATCGGGGTGGGTGCGTGCCGCGATCAGCGCGGGCTTGCCCGTGGCGCGATCAGCGCGGGCTTGCCCGTGGCGCGATCAGTGCGCCGGGCCGAGTGAGTACCGCGATCAGCGGCTCGCCTGCCGCGAGCGCCGGGCGGCCAGCGCGGCCTTGCAAAGCCGCTCACACAGCTGCGGAAAGTCGATGCCGGCGGCGCGTGCCGCCTGCGGAAGCAGGCTCGCGGCCGTCATCCCGGGCAGCGAATTCGCCTCCAGGCACCAGAACTGGCCTTCCGGGTCCATGCGGAAATCAATCCGACTGTAGACACCGAGCTTCAGCGCCTCATGGGCGCGCACCGCCAGCGATTGCAGACGGGAGGTCGCTTCCGGCGGCAGATCCGCTGGGAAGATCTCACGCGCGCCACCCTTCTGATACTTGGCGGCGTAGTCGAAAATCTCGCGCGTGACGAGGATCTCTCCCACCGGGAGCGCGCGCCCTTCCAGGATACCGACGGTGAGCTCCCGGCCCGGCACGAACCGTTCGATCATCACCTCATCGTCGAAGCGTCCGGCAACTTCCAACGCCGCGCCAAGCTGTTGGGCCGCTCGCACGATTGTGAGCCCGACGGTGGACCCCTGCTTGTTCGGCTTCACGACGACCGGCCACCCGAGTCGCTCCACATCCGCCGCAAGCACCGGGGCCATCAGCCAATCCGCGGTAGGCACGCCGGCAGCGCGGAACAGACGCTTGGACAGATCTTTGTCCATGGCCGTGGCGCTGGCGATGTGATTGCTTCCTGTGTAGGCCACGCCGGCGAGATCGAGCACCGCCTGCGTGCGGCCGTCTTCGCCGGCGCCGCCGTGCAAAGCGAGGAATACAACATCCACGTCGCGCAGATCAGCAGCGCTGTCCCTGAGTGCGAGAGCCGATTCCCTCATGCCGGTCAGCACGGAGTCCGACGGCGGCTCTGCGGCGACGCCGGCGCTGAGGAGCTTCTGCTCGGCCGCGCCCGAGAGCCTGCCGGTGGCGGCGTCCACGCCGATGACCTCGTGCCCCAACCCGCGCAGCGCGGGAATCACCTGGGCCGCGCTCGCGATGGAGACGTCGCGCTCCTCGCTCGTGCCGCCAAACAAGACTGCGATTTTCATGCCGCGCATTCTGGCAGCAAAGATTGCGGGGATATATGCGCCGCTTCGCGAAATCGAGGGTGCTCGCCACAGCCGGCGAGTGATCTCAGCCGCAGCGACGTGAGCAGGCACGGCGGCACGAGGCGACCCCGGCCGCGGTGGCGTGAGCAGGCACGGCGGCACGAGGCGACCTCGGCCGCAGCGACGTGAGCCGCAGCGACGTGAGCCGCAGCGACGCGAGCCGCAGCGACGCGAGCCGCAGCGACGTGCCCGCGAGGGCACGCCGCCGCGCTGTGACTTCAGAACGGGTAGTGGCGCGGCGTGGTCTGGATGGTGATCCAGCGCAGCTCGGTGAACTCGTCGATTCCCGCTTTACCGCCGAAGCGGCCGTAGCCGGAGGCCTTCACCCCACCGAAAGGCATCTGCGCCTCATCATGGACCGTCGGTCCGTTGATGTGACAGATCCCCGACTCGATGCGCTTCGCAAGCTCGATGGCGCGCGCGATGTCCTTGCTGAAAATCGATGCGGCCAGGCCGTACTCGGTGTCGTTCGCCAGCCTCACCGCTTCATCCGCAGACTTCACGCGCGTGATAGAAACCTGAGGCCCGAAGGACTCCTCGCGGAACAGCGCCATCTCGGGCGTCACCTTGTCCACGACGATACCCTTCATGATCGTTCCGTCGCTCTCCCCGCCGCACAGCACCTTCGCGCCCTTGGCGGCGGCATCGCTGACGAGCTTCTGCACCCGCTCAACCGTCGGTTTGCCGACGACCGAGCCAAGCACGAAATCTCCCTTGCGGGGATCCCCTGTCGGCAGCGCCGCCACGCGCTTGGCGAGCTTGGCAGCGAACTGATCCGCGACTTTCTCATCGACGATCACCCGCTCGGTCGACATGCAGATCTGTCCGGAATTCGCGAAGGCGCCGAACACAGTCGCATCGACCGCAGCATCGAGATCCGCATCGTCGAGCACGACCAGCGGGGCCTTGCCCCCGAGCTCGAGCAGCACGGGCTTCAGATACTTCGCGGCGATTCCGGTAATGATCTTGCCCACGCGCGTGGAGCCCGTGAAGTTGACGCGCTTGACGGCCTGATGGGAGATCAACGCTTCCGCGATTGCCTGGGCATCCTTCGGGTCGTGCGTAACGACATTCACCACACCCTCTCCCAGGCCGGCCTCCGTCAAAACCGCGCCGATCAGCCGATGCGTCGCGGGACAGACCTCGGAGGCCTTGAGGATCACCGTGTTGCCGCACGCGAGCGGCATCGCAATCGAGCGCGTGCCCAGAATGATCGGCGCATTCCAGGGAGCGATTCCAAGCACGACACCAACCGGCGTGCGTAGCGCCATGGACAGGCTGCCCGGTACGTCGGATGGCACGACTTCACCCGTGATCTGGGTGGTCATGGCAGCGGCCTCACGCAACATGCCCGCCGCCAGATGCACGTTGAAGTGGCCCCAGCCGCCGGTTGCCCCGGTCTCGGCCGTCAGGATCGAGGCGAACTGCGCGGCCCGCGCCTCCATCAGGTCCGCAGCCTTCGCCAGCTTGGCGCGCCGCTCGCTCGGCCCGATGGCGGCCCATTTCGGAAACGCGGCGGCTGCAGCGTCCGCCGCGGCTCGTGCATCTTCGACAGATGCCGCCGCAGCGCGTGTGGCGACTTCTCCCGAGATCGGATTCTGCCGATCGAACGTGGCGGAGCGGGTAGCGGGCACATCGCGGCCCGCGATGAGCAGTGTAATGTCTTCCATCGTCGTCTCCGGCTCTTGATCAGGGCTTGAGTGAGTAGTCGGTCTGATTCTTCGAGTAGTCGATGAAGTAGTCCAACGCCTGAGGGTTGGCCACCGCGTCGCGGTTGGCGGCCTTCTCAGGGGCCACGCCCATGAGAATCCTGCGGATCGGGACTTCCATCTTCTTGCCCGTCAGCGTGTAGGGGATGCCGCCCACCTGATAGATCTTGTCCGGCACATGACGCGGCGAATATTCGCGGCGCAACGTCGCCCGTATTCGCTCCTGGAGCGGCGCATCGAGCGTGGCACCCTCCTTGAGCTTCACGAACAAGGGCATGAAGAACCTGCCGTGGGGCAGGTCCAGGTTCACGATCAGCGAGTCGTCGATTTCCGGCAGGGTGGCCAACGAGCGATAGATCTCCGCTGTTCCGATGCGCACGCCGTGGCGGTTGAGGGTGGCATCCGAGCGTCCGAGCACGAAGCTGCCGCCGCGCTCGTTGATGCGGAAAAAGTCCCCGTGCCGCCACACGCCCGGGTACTCCTGGAAATAGGACTCCAGGTACCTCTGATTGCCGCTGTCGTTCCAGAAGCACACCGGCATCGAGGGCATCGGCTCGGTCATCACCAGCTCGCCGACCTGATTCACGACTTTCTCACCGCGCTCGTTGAAAGCGTAGACCGCGGCGCCGAGCGCGCGTGCCTGGATCTCTCCGGCATACACCGGGAGCGTGGGCACGCCCGCGACGAAACCGGTGCAGACATCGGTTCCGCCGCTACCGGAGGCCACCCACAGGTCCTGCTTCACGTTCTGGTAGAACCACTGCATCGCCTCCGGAGTGACCGGGGAGCCGGCCAGGGTGACGCTCTGCAGCGTCGTCAGCTTGTACTTCTCCCGCGGCACGAAGCCGCCCTTCTGCAGTCCGGCGACATAGGTCGGGCTGGTGCCGAACAGCGCCGCGCCGGCATCGTCGACCATCTTCCACAGCACATCCGGCGCCGGCCAGGCCGGATTGCCGTCATAGAGCACCGGCACGACATCCGACAACAGTGCGCTCACGAGGAAATTCCACATCATCCAGCCGGTGGTGGTGAAAAAGAACAGCCGCTCGCCCGGGTGCATGTCGTAATTGAAGGCGACGTGCTTGAGCTGCTCGAGAATGATGCCGCCATGTCCGTGGCAGATGGGCTTGGGCAGCCCGGTCGTGCCCGAGGAGAACAGGATCCACAGCGGATGATCGAAGGGCACCTGCTCGAAGCGGAAGCTCGCCGCCGGCACCGGCGGCTGAGCGAGCAGGTCGTTCCAGAACAGCGTGTTGGCGGTGAGGGGCTCGCGGTCGCCGGGATTCAGATAGGGCAGGTAGATCACCCGCTCGATCGAGGGGAGCTGGCTCAGGATCTTCTGCACCTCCGCCTTGCGATCGAAGGGCTTGCCCCCGTACTGGTAGCCATCGACACAGAAGAGCACCTTCGGTGCGAGCTGCGTGTAGCGATCGAGCACCCCGCGCGTGCCGAAGTCCGGCCCGCAGCTCGACCAGATGGCGCCGATGCTGGTAGTGGCCAGCATTGCGATCACGGCCTCGGGAATGTTGGGCAGATACGCCACGACACGCTCGCCGGGCTGCACGCCGAGCTTGCGCAGCTGCGTGGCCAGAATGCGCACTTTCCCGCCGAGCTCCTGCCATGACATCCGGGTCAGCGGCCGGCGCTCGCTGAGGAACATGAGCGCATCCGCATCGGGCCGCTCGTAGCGCAGCGCGTGCTGGGCATAGTTCAGGCGCGCGCCTGGAAACCACTTGGCGCCCGGCATCTGATGACTGACCAGGACGCACTCGTGGGGCGCGGAGGACTCGACCTTGAAATAATCCCACAGGGACTGCCAGAACGCCTCCAGGTCACTGACCGACCAGCGCCACAGATCCTCGTAGGTGGCGAACTTCAGCCCCTTCTCCTGTTGCAGCCAGCGCTGGTACGCCGTCAGGTTGGCCTTCTCCACCCGCTCGGCGCTCGGCGTCCACAACAGATCACCCTCATTCAACATCGACATCTCCACGTCAGGAAACGGCCAGGTCAGGAAACGGCGCCCGCGCCCTGCCCGGCCGCCTCCCCGATCGCCGGCACCTTGAGGCGCGGCGGCCGGATGAGCAGCAGGATCACGGCGCTGGCCAGACAGATTGCGGCGACGCAATAGAATGCGGGAGTGTAGGTGTGAATGCGGTCATACAACAACCCTGCGAGGGTGGGCGCCAGGAAACTGCCGGTCGTCTGGATGGCGATCGCCAGGCCGACGATCGAGGCGTAGGCTTTCAGGCCATAGTAGTTGCTGAGCACTGCCATCAGGCAGACGATCATCGCCCCGAAGCCGCTCCCGACGCACACCGCAAAGGCATACAACTGCGCCGTGCTCCTGGCGTCGATGACGAGCAGCATGCCGCCGGCACAAACGGCCGTGAAGGCCGCCCACACATAACGTGGATCGATGACATCGCCCGCGATGGCCACGATGGTCTTCGCCAGCAACGATGAGATGGTCATGGTGGAGATCGCGACGGCACCGGCCGAAAGCGGATGCCCGAGGTCGTGCAGATGCGGGCCGGCCTGTGGCACGAGCATCGTAAAGGCTGCGCTGACGCCCAGAGCGCACACGTACATCAGCCAAAGGGCCGGCGAGCGCAACGCATCCGCGAAGGTCCACTGCTCCTTGGTGACATAGGCCGGCACGCGCCTGGGCTCCGCACCCGCGGCAGTCTCCCCGGACCCGCTCGCGCCGTCGGGCTGCTGCCCGAAGTCTTCCGGACGCTCCTTTGCAAACACGGCCCCGATGAGTGTTGCGATGACGGAGAGTCCGGCTACCAGCCACCAGCCGGCGCGCCAGTTGTCAGGGCGACCGATCACGGCATCCAGCACGCGCGAGGCGACGAACCCGCCGAAGCCTCCTCCGGAGAGCAGAATCGACAACGCGAGCGCGCGCCGCCGCACGAACCAACGGGCGACCCCCGTCTGCGTGGCAACCACGCAGCCGATTGCCACCCCCCCGCCGACGAGGACGCCGAATGCCAGCACCGCGCCCAGCCCGCTGGCAACGACCAGCGCCATGAGGAGCGACCCGGCGGTTACCATCGCCCCGCCAAGCACGATGGTGAAGCGGATACCGAAGCGGTTGACGCACATAGCGGCCAACGGCCCGGGCAGGCCCGACATCAGCATGTAAGCGGAGTACGGCCAGCCGACCATCTGCCGGCTCAAGTGCAGATCGACCGCCATGTAGCTGTTGATGACGCCGGAGCCGTACGCCGGAAAGGCGAGATTGACGAACAGCACGATCAGC
>CAZLYG010000101.1:0-12953 GCA_964563075.1 uncultured Steroidobacteraceae bacterium
AGCGCAAGGCGATCAGCGGCGAGGTGGCGCAGGTCAAGCGGACGACCGGTCGGTCGACTCGCGACTATGAGCGCGAGAAGGAAGTGATCCTGCACGTGAGGTCCGTGGCCACCGAGCTCGGTGTTTCCGAGTCGCTGGCTGAGGATCTGCTGCGCCTTCTGATCCGCTCCTCCCTCACGACGCAGGAGCACGCGAGGGTGGTTGCCAGCGGGGCCGGGACGGGTCGTCGGGCTCTGGTCATCGGCGGCAGCGGCAAGATGGGAGGCTGGTTCGTGCAGTTTCTCGCCTCGCAGGGGTTTGCCGTCGAGGTGGCCGATCCCGCCGGAGCGCCGGCCGGCACCCAGCGCGTGGATGACTGGCGTACGACCGATCTCAAGCACGACTTCATCGTTGTGGCGACCCCGCTGGGCCTCACGGATGCGATCCTGCGCGATCTGGCGCTCCGCCGGCCCCCTGGCGTCATTTTCGACGTGGGATCTCTCAAGTCCCCATTGCGCTCGGGGCTCCTCGCTCTGAAGTCGCAGGGTTCTAAGGTGACCTCTCTGCACCCCATGTTCGGCCCGGACACCGAGCTGCTGTCCGGCCGTCACGTCGTGTTCGTGGATCTGGGCTGCCAGGAGGCGCTGGCGGCGGCGCGCGCCCTGTTCTCGGCCACCATGGCGGAGCAGGTCGTCATGAGCCTGGATGATCACGATCGCCTGATTGCCTACGTGCTCGGGCTGTCCCACGCCCTCAACATTGCTTTTTTCACCGCTCTGGCGGAGAGCGGCGAAGCCGCACCCAAGCTGGCACGGATGTCGAGCACGACTTTCGACGCGCAGCTCGATGTCGCCACGCGCGTGGCACAGGAAAGTCCCGACCTGTATTTCGAGATCCAGAGCCTGAACGACTATGGCGCGGAGTCGCTCGAGGCACTCTCGCAGGCGGTCGAGCGGCTCAGGACGGTAGTCCTGTCACAAAACCACGAAGCGTTCGTTGCTTTGATGCAGCGTGGGCGTGACTATCTGGAGGACCGTCGCACGGTCACGCAACGCCGGGCCTGAAGCCCCGCGCCAGATACAAGCAAGGGGACAGCACAGGGCATGCGCCGACCGCCAACGGGGCAGCGACTGATGAGCACTGCCGACGATCGCTTGTGGTCCCTGGAATCCGAGAACCGGCTGCTGAAGGCTCGCCTGAGCGAGCTGACGGACCAGGTGACCCGCAATGACTCCCTGCTGCGCAAAACCCAGGAGCGCGAGCTGGATCTGATGCGGGCGGGATCCCTGCCGCGGCTGCTCGAGCGCATCTGCTACGGCCTGAAGGCCTCCTACCAGCTCGATGCCGTGCAGCTGCTGCTGCAGGACCCGCAGCATGAGATCCGCCACCTGCTCTCTGCCGAGGAGCAGCAGGATGTGCGCTTCGTCGATGCCTGCAGCCAGCTGGCCCCGCAGCTCGACTCGCTCGATCGCCCCTGGCTGGGGCCCTACAACGAGACCGATCACGAGCAGCTCGTGTATGCGAGCCGCGGCGCGGGCAGCCTTGCAGTGATTCCGCTGCGGCGCAACGACCAGCTCGACGGAGTGCTGGTGTTTGCGAGCTCCGACCCGTTTCGTTTCACGAGTGAGCTGGCAACCGATTTCCTGGCGCATCTCGGGGTGGTCACCGCGATTTGCCTGGAGAATGCGATCAATCGCGCACGCCTGTTGCGCAGCGGATTCACGGACTTTCTCACGGGGTTCCACAACCGCCGTTATCTCAATGCGCGCTTGCGCGAGGAGCTCTCGCGGGCTCAGCGCGTGCATCAGTCGATCGCGTGCCTAATGATCGATGTCGATCACTTCAAGCGCATCAACGACCGCTACGGCCATCTGGCCGGAGACACGGTGCTGCAGGAAGTGGCGCATCGGATCGATACCGAGATGCGCACCAGCGACACCGGAGCGCGCTTTGGCGGGGACGAGTTCGCGATCGTGTTGCCTCATGGTGGAGTCCTCGATGCGGAGAAGGTTGCGCTGCGTGTTCTGAACGCGGTTCGCAGCCGTCCGATCGTCATCAGTCCCGAGGCCAGCGAGATCATTACGCTGTCGATCGGAGTTGCCGCCGCCGCCCCTCCGCAAGGCGCGCGCGACTATAAAGTTCTCGCCGATCGACTCGTCGCAGAAGCGGACGCGGCGCTGTACCGGGCCAAGAGTGCTGGCCGCAACCGGGTCGAGGCCTCGCGGAACGTCGTTGCCTAGTTGAACCGTGGGCGCTGGGCGGGACCTGACACGGCCTTGAAGCTGCCAGGCGTCGGGAGGTTGTCGATGCTTGACACAAAACTAGAATAAGTGTTCTTATTCTAATTACTACGATCCAGGCCAGTCTAAGTCACTAATTAAAACGGGCTAAATCGTGAACTTCGGCTCGGGTTTTTGGAAGCCAAACGCCCAAGCGAGTCACTTGCAGGGGGGAGTCGATGAAGACATATTCCATTGCCGCCTGTGTGTGCATGGCGGTGGCCGCGGCCGTGCAGGCGCGGGCGGCAGACTCGAACGATGTGCCTCAGGCCCAGGGTCAGGCCCCGGGCAAGCTCGAGGAAGTGGAAGTCACGGGATCGAGAATTCAGCACGTCGGCATGACCACGCCGACGCCGGTGACCTCCGTCAGTCTCGACGAGCTGACCTCGATGGCCCCGACGACCCTGATCAACGCCCTGGCGGAGCTGCCTCAGTTCTACGGCAGCGCCACCACGAGCAACTTCAATACCGGCGCCAACGGATTCTTCGTCTCCCCCGGTGGCGGGTCGCTCAACCTGCGCGGCATGGGCAGCAAGCGCACGCTCACCCTGCTGGATGGCCGGCGCATGGTCGACTCGAGCCTGTACGGTGGCCCCGACATCAACCTGTTTCCGCAAGCCCTCGTGAAACGGGTGGACACCGTGACCGGTGGCGCCAGCGCGGCTTACGGCACGGACGCTGTTGCCGGTGTTGTCAATTTCATCCTCGATACCAGGTTCGATGGCCTCAAGGCGACCGCGCAGCACGGTCAGACCAGCCGCGGCGACAACAAGAACGACGAATATTCGCTGACTTTCGGGCGCAAGCTCGGCGAGCGCGCGCATATCATTCTGTCGGGCGAGCACTACGCCGAGGATCCGGTCTACACGTACAACGGCCGCTCGTGGTACCAGGGCTGGGGCCTGCTGCAGAGCACCGCCCCGGGGGCCGGCAACAGCCAGTCCAATCCACGGTTCTACCCGGCTTCCCATATCACTTCGACCAACGCCTCCCTGGACGGGGTGATCACCGCGTGGCAAGCCACGCCGGGCAACACGGTGCCCGCGTCCTTCGGCCCGATGACCTTCAACAGCGACGGATCCGTCAGTCCGTTCGTGCCCGGATCGCAGGTCTCGACGGCGACTCAGGCGCAATCGGTGCTCGGCGGGGGCAGCGGCACGGACAACGGTGCGGATCGCCCGAGCGTCGAGCCGCAGTCGAGCCGCAACAGCTTCTTCAGCTACCTGGATGCCGACGTGACGGACACCCTGAACGTCTACTTCCAGGGGATCTATGCCAACGAAATGGTGAAAACCACCAATCCGGGCGGCGCGTTCTCGGCAGGCAGCGGCCAGCCGATCACCATCTATGCCAACAACGCCTTCCTGCCGGCCAGCCTGGCGCAGCAGATGCTCGCCAACAACATAGCCTCGTTCACCTTCGGCCGCATCGGCGACAACCAGGATATCGCCGACGATGCGTTCGCCGAGGACGACACGAAGGTGCGGGCCGGCACGCTGGGCTTCAGGTCCAGGATTGCCGGTGGTTTCTTCAAGGACTGGTCCGTCGATGGCAACTACCAGTTCGGTGAGACCAACCTGGACGCGCGCCAGATCGGGGGCATCCGCCTCGATCGCATCTTCATGGCGCTCGATGCCGTCAGGAATCCGGCCACCGGGCAGATCGAGTGCAATGTCACTCTGGTGTCGGGCCTGTATCCGAACTGCGTGCCGCTGAATCTGTTCGGCCGCGGGAATGCCTCGCCGGCGGCCATCGACTGGGTGACCGGCTACGACCCCGGCGTTGCGGTGACTACCACGCCCTATTACGCGAGTGGCCCGCAGGGGACGTTCAGCTACATCGGCGGGACGGACAAGGACCGGGCCGTCGACATCCAGCAGGGCAATGGCGAGCTCGTCGCCTCGGGGGATGTCTACAAGGGGTGGGGCGCCGGGGCGGTTTCCATGGCCCTGGGCGCCACCTACCGTCGCGAGGCGCTCAACCAGCTGGTCTACGATTCGCAGGGCAACCCTTCCACCAGCCCGAACGTGCTGCCGGTTCCGCCGAACAACGCGGCGCTCGGCATCCGCGGCGTACCCGCCGGCGCCGCCAACAATTCAGTGGATCTGCAGTTCTCCAAGGTGCCGTTCGTCAAGGGCGAATTCGATGTCAAAGAGGCGTTTGCGGAGACCGAGATCCCCCTGATCTCCAACACGTTGTTCCTGCAGCAATTCAACTTCAATGGCGCCGTCCGCTGGGCCGATTACAGCGGCAGCGGTGCCATCCTGGCTTACAAGATGGGATTGGACGACGACGTGACCCAGGATGTGCGCCTGCGCGCGACCTACTCCCGCGACGTGCGCGCGGCCAACCTTGACGAGCGCTTCGATCGAACCGGCGGCGCCGCGACGGTCATCGACTACGGCAAAGCGGGCAATCCCACCGAGAACATCACCATCGTGCAGGGCGGCAACCCGGCGGTGAAGCCGGAGACGGCCGACACCATCACGGCAGGCATCGTGTTCCGCCCGCACTGGCTGTCGGGCGCGGACATGTCGGTCGACTGGTTCGATACCAAGCTTACCGACGCCATCCAGGCGTTCACGGCGCAGCAGATCGTGCAGCAGTGCTATCAGCAGAACAACACCGATCAATGCGCCAATATCACGCGCAACCCGGACGGCACGATATTCATCGTCAATCAGACCTACCAGAACATCGCCAAGGCCGAGGTCGGGGGTATCGACATCGAGGGCGGCTATTCGCACGGCATTCACCTGCTGGGCGGGGGCACCGAGAGCGTCTCCGGGCGGCTGTTCGCCAGCTACCTCAAGACCAATACGACGACCAGCGCGACGGGCGTCGAGACCGAATTCGCCGGCGACGTGGGCGTCATGAGCCTGCCGAAGTGGAAAGTCACCGCATACGTCCAATATAACAATGGTCCGTTCAGTACCTTCCTCGAGAGCCGCTTCATCGATGGCGGCAAGATCAATGCACTCTACAACCTCAGCGGCTGGGACATCGCCAATAACCACGTGCCGTCCGTCACGTACTACGACATGCGCCTGACCTACGACATCACCATCGGGTCGAGCACACTGCAACTCTACGGCGTGGTCAACAACATCGCCGACAAGCCGCCGCCGATTGTGCCCGCTTATGTGGCTCTGTACAGCGCGCCTGCGCAGACCAACCCGACCCTGTACGACGTGTTGGGACGGCGGTTCACGTTCGGTCTCAAGCTGACGATGTGACCTGCAGATGAGAACCGGATTCGACATCTCCGGCGCCGCGCCGCGACCAATGACACGCCGCCAGGTGTTGAGCAAGGCGCTGGCGTTGACGGCCATGACAATCGCGCCAGCAGCGCTTCCGGCCGCTGCACACGCGCAAAACGGTGGAGGCATTGCCACCCTGGCAGGGGGAGCGGGGCCAAGGCCCGGCACGTGGCTCGTGCTGCTCGGCACCCGTGCCGGTCCCGGCATCGACCTGACGCGGGGGCAGACCGCGAGTGCCGTGGTGGTCGACGGCCGGCCCTACTTGATCGATTGCGGCTACGGAACGGTGCGCCAGCTGGTGGCCAGTAACGTGGGATATCTGCAGATCAGCACCCTGTTCTTCACCCACCTGCACGACGATCACACCGGTGATGTGCCTGCGCTGTTCTCGTACCAATGGACGAACGGCAAGAGGACGGCGACCGACGCCTATGGGCCGTACGGGACGGCCAGGCTGGTCGCCGCCGCGGTGCAGGTCATTCACAGCAATGTTGAAATTCGCACCGCCGATGAGGGACGCACCGTGAATGCAGACGAGCAATTCCACGGACACGATGTCGCTGCCTCGGACAAGGTCGTGCAGGTGTTCAAGGACGATCGTGTCACCGTGACGGCTATCGAGAATACGCACTATCCGCCGCGCTCGAAGGCCAACATGCCGCATCGCAGCCTGGCGCTGCGCATGGACACGAAGGATCGGTCGATCGTGTTCGCTGGCGACACGGCGTACTCGGCCAACGTGGCCAAGCTGGCGCGGGGTGCGGACGTGCTCCTCTGTGAGGTCGCGGACGCCGCTGCGCTGGCGCAGATGGAGGAACGGGCGAAAGCAGCCGCCGCCGCCGGCAACCCCAATAACATCTTTCGGCACGTGGCCGAGACACACGCATCTGCGGCAGATGTCGGGCGCATGGCGATGGAGGCGGGAGTCAAGATGGTGGTGCTGAATCATCAGCTGGCGGGCCCGCCCAGCGGGAACCTCGCCTATCCGGTGACGACGTTCATCCAGGGTGTACGTCAGGTTTACTCGGGAGAGGTCGTCGTCGGCCAGGATCTGATGGTGCTGTAGGCGTCCTGCGTCAGCGAGCAGAGCTTCCTCGGCGCAGCAACACAATGAATAGCGGAGCGCCGACGAGGGCCATCACGGCGCCGACCGGCAGCTGTCGCGGACTTGCGATCGTGCGCGCAACCAGGTCCGCGGCGGCGAGCAACGCTCCACCGAGCAGCGCGGATGCGGGCGCCACGATGCGGTGATCGCTCGTCCTGAACGCCAACCGCACGGCATGCGGAGTAATCAGCCCGACGAAGCCAACCGTCCCCGCACTGACCACCGCGATCGCCGTCAACGCAGCGCAAGCCAGGAATACGAGCAACCTCCAGCCATCGACGTGGAGACCTACGCTGCGCGCGCGCAGCTCGCCTGCAGCCAGCACATTCAGTGGGCGTGCGACGCTGAAGGCGAACGCAAGTGCAATCAGCGCGGCGGCGACGCTCGCCCATGGACTGACTGCCCATGCGAGATCTCCGGCAAGCCAGAACACCATTCCGCGCACTTGCGAGGTGTCAGCTATCGCGAGCATGACGCTGACGAATGCGCCGCACGCGCTCGCCAGTACCACGCCGGTCAGGAGCAGCCGAGGGGTGCCGCCGCCTCTGGCGAGAAGGTAGACGATGGCGACGGCCCCGAGCGCGCCGAGGACGGCAGCCGATTGCACCAGCGCAGCCGCCGCACCCGCCATCATCGCCAACAGGGCCCCGACGGCGGCGCCTCCCGAAACGCCCAGCACGAAGGGATCAGCGAGCGGATTGCGGAACAAGGCCTGTAGCAGGACTCCTGAGAGCGCCAGAAGGCTGCCCACGCCGAACCCTGCCAGCAGGCGCGGCACGCGAACCTCCATCATCACGGCATGCGCCGTATCTCCGCCGCCGCCGGCGAGGGCGGCCAATGCGGCTCGGGGACTGATTCCCGAGCCGCCGATGACGAGTGACGCGCCGGCCACGGCTCCCGCGAGCACGAGCAGCACGACGAAGCGGCGCCATGCTGTGGGCGGAAATGTCGGGTGAGTGGCCAAGCCGCGTAGCCTAATGCCCCCGGAGGCTGTCTGACCAATGCCCGCGCATTGGCAGACAAACAAGGCTCGATTTCCGGACAGGGCCCCGTCACACTGGCCAATCATGAGCGATGTCATCGACTCGGACGGGTTCCGCGCCAATGTGGGCATCATTCTGATGAACGGCGCGAGTGAGGTCTTTCTCGGCCGGCGGACCGGGGGGCGCGGCTGGCAGTTTCCTCAGGGCGGCGTTCGCCACGGGGAGCGGCTCGAGCAGGCGCTGTTTCGCGAGCTGCACGAAGAGATCGGCCTGTCGCAGGCGGACGTCCAGCTCCTGGGCCAGTCGCAGCGCTGGCTGCGTTACCGTCTGCCACCGCGCTACGTGCGACGCAACCAGCAGCCCGTGTGTATCGGCCAGAAGCAGCGCTGGTTTCTGCTCCGTCTGCAGCGCACGCCCGTGACGTTCGATTTCGGCAGTACCGCGGAGCCGGAGTTCGATCAGTGGCGCTGGGGCTCCTGGTGGGAGCCGGTACGCGAGGTGATCTACTTCAAGCGCCCGGTGTATATCAAGGCGCTCACTGAGCTGGCCGATATTGCGTTCCCCGAGGGCCGGCCGCCCTACCCCCACTGGTGGCAGGAAGTCACCGCACCGCCGAGCGGATCACAATCGGCGACAACACCTGTCGACTGATCCGCTGCAGGGGACGACACTCTCCCGGGCATGCGCGTGACCGAAGCAAAGCCCAGTGTCGTCATTCGGACACATGCACCCGTCCGGCGCTTCCTCGTCTGGGGCGCGGTGCCGCTCATCGGCCTGTTCGCGCTGTACGTCGTGTATGAGCTGGGCCGCTACGATGCCGGCTACGACCGGCTGGCCGTCGCCCAGCAGCGCACCGAGCTCGAGGTGCAGATCGAGCACCTGGAGAAATCAAACCGCGACTTGCGTACACACCTGGCGGAGCTGGACCCGATAAGAATAGGCCGTGCGCGCGAGCAGGCCGAGGTGTCCCGCACCATCGGGGACCTCCAGGCCCAGGTGGCCCGGCAGACCCAGGAGCTGGCCTTCTATCGCGGCATCGTGGCCCAGGGCACTCCTGCGGTGGGGGCGAAGATCCAGCAGGTGCGGATCACGCGGGGGCCGAAGGCGGGTGAGTTTGTGCTGCATCTCGCGCTGGTGCGCTCGGTCCGCCCCGATAGCGTGGCCGCGGGAGCAGTGGCTGTCAGTATCGAAGGTCACTCCAACGGTGCCGCGGCGACGGTCGATCTGGGCACGCTCACAGCCGGTAAGGTCCATGAGCTGCCGTTCAGCTTTCGGTATTTCGAGAATTTCGATCAGGAGGTGGCGCTCCCGGCGGGACTGAAACCCGATCAGGTCTCGATCGAGGTTCGTTCCAGCCACAAGGATATCGCCCCGGTCACGCAGACGTTTCCGTGGAGCGTGGATACCGTAGCTCAATGAACCGGGGGGCGGGACCCCCGTCCGACATCGACAAAGGCCAGCATCATGTTCAGCAAAGTGCCCAAACAAGCGCGGATAGACACCCTCATCGGCAAGGCCGCCCGCCTGCAGGGCGACTTCGAGTTCGCCGGGGGGCTGCACCTCGACGGGCAGATCTTCGGCAATGTCACGGCCGTTCCTGGCACGGTCTCGAGCTTGTCCGTCAGCGAGGGGGCTCGGATCGAAGGCGCGGTCGAAGTCCCCAGCGTTACGTTGAACGGAGTGGTCCGCGGGGACATCCATGCCCGTGACAGGCTGATTCTGGGCGCAAACGCCCGCGTCGAGGGAAATGTCGCGTACGGCGTCATTGAGATGACGCTGGGCGCCCAGATCATGGGCAAGTTGACGCAGTTTCCCGCCGAAGCCGAGGCGGAAGCTGCACCGGTAGCCGCCGAATCGGGCTGACCCGCTTTGACCCGCACGGCGTGCCCTTCTAGACTGCTCGCGATCAGTCGAGGTTGCACCGAATGAGTACGCTGGAATCCGAAGCCGTTGCCGAGACGCCGCTGCTGCTGTTCACGGACGCGGCCGCCCGCAAAGTGAGCGACCTGATCCGCGGTGAGGGCAATCCGAACCTCATGCTGCGGGTCTTCGTGCAAGGCGGGGGGTGTTCCGGGCTGCAGTACGGCTTCGAGTTCGACGAGCAGATGCAGGACGGGGACACCTGCGTGGAGAACCTCGGTGTGAAGCTGCTGGTCGACCCGATGAGCGTGCAGTACCTGACCGGGGCCGAAATCGACTATCGGGAGGGCCTGGACGGGGCCCAGTTCGTCATCCGCAACCCGAACGCGACCACCACCTGTGGTTGCGGCTCCTCGTTTACTGCCTGATGTGCCCGTGAGCTCGGGTGCCGCTTCGGCCCGGTCCCCCCAATCTCGCGCCGCGGCCCTTCCTGTCCCCGACGTCCTGGCGGCGGTCGATCTCGGTTCCAACAGTTTCCATATGGTCGTGGCGCGCTACTCGCATGGCCAGCTGGTCATCATCGACCGGCTGCGCGAGATGGTGCGCCTGGCAGCCGGTGTCGAAGAGAACGGCCGCATCGACAAGGAGGTGGCCAGCCGTGCCCTGGCGTGCCTGGAGCGCTTCGGCCAGCGCCTGCGGGACATGCACGCCGACAGCGTCCGGGTCGTGGGCACCAACGCGCTGCGTGTGGCCCACCGCAAGCAGGCCTTTCTGGAAAGAGCCCGCGAGGCGCTCGGCCACCCGATCGAAATCATCTCCGGAATGGAAGAGGCGCGCCTGATCTATTCAGGCGTCGCCCATACCATGCCGAGCGAGCCGGGCAGGCGCTTCGTCGTCGACATCGGTGGCGGCAGCACCGAGATGATCATTGGAGAGGGCCTCACGCCACTGGAACTGGAAAGTCTGCAGATGGGGTGCGTTTCCCTCAGCGAGCGATTTTTCCGCGACGGCAAGATCTCCGAGAAACGTGTCGAACGCGCTCGGGTGGCTGCGCGACTGGAACTCGAGCCCGTCCAGGCAGCATTCCGCCGCAGAGGTTGGGATCGCTGCGCGGGCAGCTCCGGCACGGTGCGGGCGATCGGTGAGGCCATTCAGGAGCTTGATCCGCACGCGCGCACGATCACCGCCGCCGGCCTCGAGAACACTCTCAAGTACATCGTCGAGGCGGGCCATGTTCGCGAGCTGCGGCTCACATCCATCACCGAGGATCGCCGACCGGTATTTCCCGGGGGCATCGCGATCCTGGCTGCCATCTTCGACGTGTTGGGATTGGATGAGATGCAGGTGGCCGAAGGGGCGATGCGTGAAGGTCTCCTGTATGACATGGTCGGCCGCTTCACTGACGAGGATGCGCGTGACCGCACTGTGCGGGCGATGCAGCGGCGCTACCACGTCGACGCTGCTCAGGCTGAGCGCGTCGAGGCGACGGTGTTGGATTTTCTCGGGCAGACCAGGGAGATCTGGCGTCTTGCGGATCCTCTGGCGGACCTGAGCCTGAAGTGGGCGTCCGCGCTGCACGAGATCGGTCTCGATGTCGCCCATAACGGCTATCACCGGCACGGCGCGTACTTGCTGGAGAACGCGGACATGCCCGGCTTTCCGCGCGGCGAGCAGCTTCTGCTGGCGCGGCTGGTCGGCGCTCACCGGCGTAAGTTCGCGCAACAGGGCCTCGAGGATCTGATCCCGCCATGGGATCGCAGCGCGCTGTATCTGATCGTGCTGCTGCGCCTGGCGGTGCTGTTGCATCGGGGACGCAGCCCGGTCGCGCTGCCGCCTATCGTACTTACCGCTGCCTACCGCTCACTGGAGATCGAGTTCCCGGGGCGTTGGCTCAAGGATCATCCGCTCACCTACGCTGATCTGCTTCAGGAGACCGAGCATTTGAGTGCCACGGGCTTCCGGCTGCGGGTTTTCAGCAAGAGCGGGAAATAGCGGGCGGAATCAGGCCGCGGGCGGTGTGAACACCGACCCCGTCGAATACTTCGCGAGCAGCTCCCCTTGTGCGCTCACTCGGCTGTCACCCGAGGGTGTCGTGCGGACATAAACGCCGTCCGAGTGGAGTATCCACGCCTGCGTGTTGTCGCGCAGGCAAACGTCCAGGTCGCGTAGAATTCGCTCACGGTGGGCCTGGCGCTGGATGGGGAAAGCCACCTCGACACGCCGAAAGAAGTTACGGTCCATCCAGTCCGCGCTGGCGCAGAACATTTCGGGCTCACCGCCATTCTCGAAATAGAACACGCGCGAGTGCTCGAGGAACCGCCCGACGATGGAGCGTACACGGATGTTCTCCGACACCCCCGGCAGGCCCGGTCGCAACGCGCACACGCCTCTGATGATGAGGTCGATCGGTACGCCGGCCGCGGATGCGCGATACAGCGCCTCGATCGCCTGCGGATCCACGAGCGCGTTCATCTTCGCCAGCACGCGCGCCGGGCGTCCCGCTCTGGCGTGGTCGGCCTCGCGCGCGAGCTTGGCGAGGATGGCGTCGTGCATGCCGAACGGCGACTGCACGAGCCTGTTGAGCTTCGGTGTCTGCGTCAGGCTCGTCAGCTGCAGGAACAGCTCATGGACGTCCTGGCCGATCTCGTCGTTGCAGGTGAAAAGCCCGTAATCCGTGTAGGCGCGTGCGGTCTTGGGATGGTAGTT
The DNA here is from genome assembly GCA_964563075.1 of uncultured Steroidobacteraceae bacterium. Classification (GTDB taxonomy): domain Bacteria; phylum Pseudomonadota; class Gammaproteobacteria; order Steroidobacterales; family Steroidobacteraceae; genus 13-2-20CM-66-19. Next base: position 12,173 of record CAZLYG010000101.1, read on the forward strand.
GCCGGTGCCGAGGTGGCAATAACGGCGGATGCCGCCCGGCTCGCGCCGCACGACCATCGCCAGTTTGGCGTGGGTCTTATACCCCACCACGCCATACATGACGTGCGCTCCGGCTTCCTGCAGCCTGTTCGACAGCTCGATGTTGGCTTCCTCGTCGAAACGCGCACGCAATTCGACGATGACCGTCACGTCCTTGCCCGCGTTGGCTGCGGCAACCAGTGCATCCACGATCGGCGACTCGTTACCGGCGCGATACAGCGTCTGCTTGATCGCCAGGACCTGGGGGTCGGCGGCAGCCTGGCGCACGAAATCCATGACCGGAGCGAAGCTCTGATACGGATGGTGCAGCAGCATGTCGTTCTGGCGGATGGCGGCGAACAGATCCGTCGTGGTCGCGAGCCGCTTCGGCAGGCCGGGGGTGAAGATCGGGTACTTGAGGTCCGGGCGCTGCAGCAGGTCGTAGATGGCAGTCAGGCGGTTGAGGTTGACCGGCCCGGGCATGCGGTACGCATCCACATCGTGCAGAGCGAACTGGCGCAGGAGGAATTGCACGATGTCGTCGGGGCAGTCGCGCGAAGTCTCCAAACGCACGGCGGCTCCATATCGCCGGTGTGCGAGCTCGCCCTCCAGGGCGCGCCGCAGGTCATCGATCTCTTCCTCGTCGACGAACAGGTCGCTGTTGCGCGTGACGCGGAGCTGGTAGCAGCCGAGCACTTCGATTCCCGAGAACAGTTTCTGGACGAAGGCCTGCACGATTCCCGTCAGCAGCACGAACGTGCGC
>CAZLYG010000102.1:0-12926 GCA_964563075.1 uncultured Steroidobacteraceae bacterium
ACGACAAGGAGAAGCTGCAGGAGCGCGTTGCGAAGCTCTCCGGCGGCGTCGCCGTCATCAAGGTCGGTGCGGCAACCGAAGTGGAGATGAAGGAGAAGAAGGCACGCGTCGAGGACGCGCTGCATGCCACGCGTGCTGCGGTCGAAGAAGGAGTCGTTCCCGGCGGCGGTGTCGCGCTCATCCGTGCCCAGAAGGCTCTCGACAAGCTGGAAGGCTCCAACGAAGACCAGCAGGTCGGCATCCGCATTCTGTCGCGCTCCATCGAGGAGCCCCTGCGCCAGATCGTGGACAACGCCGGTGAAGATGCCGCGGTGGTGTTGAATCGTGTCAAGGAAGGTAAAGGTGCGTTTGGCTACAACGCTGCCAACGGCGAGTTCGGCGACATGCTGGAGGCGGGCATCCTGGATCCGACCAAGGTGACGCGTCTTGCACTGCAGAACGCCGCATCGGTGGCGGGCCTGTTGCTGACGACCGAGGTGATGATCGCCGAGGCTCCGAAGGATGAGGAGCATGCGCACGGCGGAATGCCGCCGGGCGGGATGGGTGGAATGGACATGTAAGAAAAGTCCGGGAGACTTTCCCGAAACGGCGGGACTCCCGGATGATTCGCGGACCTCTCGAAAGAGGTATCGATTTTGTAACACGATCTGGATAACCTTCTGTTCGACGGTTAAGGGCTGGCGAGCGCTGCCAAGCGAGCGCCAACCCCGAAAGTCGCGGAACAAGACCCCCCTCTTTCCGCGCAATCTTAAAAACCCCGCGAAAGCGGGGTTTTTTTTAGCGATTTCGCGCACGGTGGCCGCCCTGCATTCAGTGTGCGTTCAGCTGGCGCTCCACGAGCGGCCCGCATGTTCCGGAAACAAACCAACCTGTGTGTCATGTGCGGTACACGGCTCGTCAGCTTTGCGAAAGCTCACGCGCTTGACGTGGTGGGGCCTACACGGCGTAACCAGAGGGGCGCTTTGACGATCGCTGATATTCATCGGCCAACACAGAGTCGCGTGCGGCACGGCCAGCGAGCCATTACTCATGAGAGACGTTTCCGGCCAGACAACTTCAGTACACCAATGTGAAGAACACGTTCACGGCAGCCCGATTAAGTAAAGCCTCCCATGTGCCGGTCGCCCGCGCACGCGGGCCTCATCGCGAGGCACTTTTTTTTGCGGCGGTGGGGGATTATGGTGAGGCGACGCGCGCGCCCAAGCGCATGCGTCTTACGGAGATCTCACCATGAAGCCCCAGACTCTCGTTTCTCTTGGCGCCGTGGCGCTGCTCGGGCTGGCGGGCTGCTCGAAGCTCGACTCGGGTCAGAACTCCGGAGGGAATGAGATGAGCTGGGCGCGTGCCGCGCTCGAGCGCAATGGGCAAATCGAGGTGGTAGCTTCCGACGCTCAGGCATCGACCTTCACCATCCGGGTGAAGGACACGGGACAGTTGCGCGTTGTGACGCTGAATCAGGTCGTGGCGGGTCCTCCATCTGCCGCACCTTCGGGCGCCCCAGCCAATCCTCCCGCGCCGCCCCCGTCAGCAGGTGCACCGGCGAGTCCGCCCCTCGCGACAGCTGCGCCACCGGCTACCGACTCAGCCGCGGCACCAGAAACACCCACGGCGGCACCTGGGGAGCCAGCGAGTACACCAACTCCGCAGGAGCCCAAGCTCGTAGCGGCGAACTCCGTGGAGGAAGCCAAGCCGCCGCGCAGCGAAGCGGCTTCGGGCGCACCTCCTGGGAAAACGCTGGCTTCGGGCCCCGGTTACACCATCAAAGCCGCGGAGTCCAAGGGCGCCACCGTGCGGCGCGTCGCCAATGCAGGGCCAGTGGCAAGCGCCACGCTCGAGCGCATGCATGACCCGATCATCTGTCAGGGCAACCGGTTTCTGCAGATCGACAACCGCAACCTCGAGTTCGACGGGGATGCCGTGAATGCCGAGGACGGCTGCGAGATCCACATCACCAACAGCCGCATCGCGGCGAAAGGCGTGGGTGTCGTCGCCCGCAACGCCAACGTGCACATCGAGAACAGCGACATTGAAGGTGATGCGGGTTCGGTAGATGCAGCGCAGGGCGCGCAGGTGTATTCGGCTTCCTCCACATTCAAGGGACTGCGTCGCCGCGCGGACAATGCGGCATTCCACGACCTCGGCGGAAATGCCTGGAACTGACCGGGGCACGTCAGCTAGCGCCGAGCTGCGGGCGAGCGTGCAGAGTGCGATCGAGTCGCTGGAGGCAAATCCAGCGGCCGCGGCGGCGCTGCTGAGCGCTCCCGCGGCGCTGCGGGATTCCATCCCATTTGTATTCTCGTGCAGTGACTTCGTCGCGCAGGCCTGCGTGCGCGACTCCTCGCTGCTGCACGATCTCTTCGGCAGCTACGCTCTGCAATCGCCATTCTCGACTGCCGACGTCATTGCTCGCGCTCCGGGCCTAGACATGCCGGAGCAGGACATGCTGTCCGCGCTGCGCAGGTGGCGCCACCGCGCACTCGTGCGCATCGCCTGGCGCGACCTCATGCGTTGGGCCACTCTCGAGGAGACACTGGCCGAGCTTTCGGCGTTCGCCGACGCGGCCATAGATGTTGCCTGCCGCTACGCAGGGCGCCTGCTCGCCGCCCGCTACGGTGTGCCGAGATCAGAAGGCGGTGAGAGTCAGCCGCTGGTCATCATCGCAATGGGCAAACTGGGTGGCGGCGAGCTCAACTTCTCCTCCGATGTCGATCTCGTGATGCTGTTTCCGGCCTCGGGAGAAACGGACGGTGCCAGGCCTGTTGCCAACGAGGAGTTTTTCACCCGCCTCGGTCAGGCAGTCATCAGGCTTCTCGAGACTCCCACTCACGACGGGTTCGTCCTCCGGGTCGATATGCGATTGCGGCCGTTCGGAGACAGCGGTGCGTTGGTATCGAGCTTTGCATCGTTCGAGGATTACCTACCCCGCCACGGGCGTGATTGGGAACGCTACGCATATGTGAAGGCACGCGCGGTAACGGCGCGTGACCGCTACGCCGAGCTGTATAGCTCGGCGATTCGTCCGTTCGTGTACCGACGCTATCTGGACTACGGAGTATTCGAGAGTCTGCGCGAGATGAAGGCGCTCATCGAACGCGAGGTGGAGCGTCGGGAGCTCGCCGACAACGTGAAACTGGGGCCGGGAGGCATCCGGGAGATCGAGTTCATCGTGCAGGCCTTCCAGTTGATCCGCGGGGGCCGCGACAAACGCCTGCAGACGCAGTCGTTGTTCGCCGCCCTGGCGATTCTGGAGAGCGCACGCCTGCTCCCGCAGGCGGTGACCGTGGAGCTGCGCGCGGCGTATGTATTTCTGCGCGATCTCGAGAACCGTCTGCAGATGCTGGCAGACACTCAGGAGCATCGACTTCCCAGCGATACCCTTGCGCAGGAACGGGTGGCGCGCGCCATGGGGATGCCCGATTGGCCTGCGCTGGTGAGCGAGCTGAATCGCCACCGCGCGAACGTGAGCCGGCACTTCCGTCTGGTCGTGTTCGGCGGTCAGGACGGCGAGCAGGCCGCGGCAGTGAAGATCGATCTGGGCCGCTTCTGGGACTTTCAGGGTGCAACGCCGGCATCCGAGGCGGCGGCCTTGCAGGAGTCCCTGTCGCGCGCGGGCTTCGCGGCGGCGCACGAGATAGCTCGCTTGCTGTTGGAATTGCGCGAGTCAGCGTTGGCGCGTCGCCTGGATGAGCCGGGGCGCAAACGGCTCCAGGCCCTGCTGCCTGTGTTGCTTGCGGACATGGCCGCCGTCGGGGGAGGGTCGCAGGTGGCGGTGCTGCGGCGCATTCTGCGCATCATCGAGGCCATCGGCCAACGCTCGGCCTACTTTGCGCTGCTGCTCGAGAATCGTCCGGCGCGTGAGCGGCTCGTGGAGCTCTGCGGGCATGGTGAGTTCCTCGCCAACCAGATCGCCGCACAACCCATCCTGTTGGATGAGCTGCTGGGGGACCTGTCGCAGCTGCCGGACCGCAAGAGCCTCGCCCAGGAGCTCGATCTGCGCATGGCGCACGTGCAGGACTTCGAGCCCGAGCATGAGGTCGAGGCGCTGCGGCATTTCCAAAGTGCCGCAGTGTTCCGCATCGCGGTGGCGGATCTGACCGGTCGCCTGCCGGTCATGCGGGTCAGCGATCGCCTGACGGAGATTGCGGAGCTGATCGTCGAGCGGGCGATGCAGCTGGCGTGGCAGCAGATCACCCGGCAGTTCGGGACTCCCGAGTGTGGCGAGGGCCCGCAGCGGCGGCCGGTGTCCGTGTGCGCCGTCGGCTACGGCAAGCTGGGCGGGATCGAGCTCAGCTACTCCTCGGACCTCGACCTGGTGTTCCTGCACGACTCGCGCGGCGAACGCCAGGAGACCTCCGGGACGCGTCCCATCGACAACCAGCTGTTCTTCGTGCGCCTGGCGCAGCGCATCGTGCACCTGCTCACGATGCATTCGGCGGCCGGCCGGCTTTACGAAGTCGATGTGCGCCTGCGCCCCAGCGGCAAAGGAGGCATGCTCGTGACCAACATTCTGGCCTTTGCCGAGTATCAGCAGAAAGAGGCGTGGACCTGGGAACACCAGGCCCTGCTGCATGCGCGCGCGGTCGCAGGTGACACGGCGCTGCGCGCTGAGTTCGAAGCTGTACGGCTGGATATCCTGTGCGGACACGTACGCCACGACACGCTTCGGGACGAAGTACGGAACATGCGCGCACGCATGCGCAAGGAGCTCTCGAAGTCCGTGCGCGGGCAGTTCGATATCAAGCAGGATGCCGGCGGTGTCGCTGACATCGAGTTTCTCGCCCAGTACTGGGCACTCGAGTGGGCAAAAACGCACCCGCCCGTCGCGATGTTCTCTGACACCATCCGGCAGCTCGAGTCGGTCGCCTCAGCCGATCTGGTCCCTCAGGAGACGGTGGACACGCTCACGAGTGCCTATCGTGCCTACCGCACTCGCACTCACCATCTCGCGCTCGCGGGCACGCAGCCGATGGTTCCGGAGGCCGAGTTTGCGGCCGAGCGGGCGGCCGTGACGGACATCTGGAATCGCGCGATGGGGGCCGATCACACGGTATAATCGCGGCTTCCGGTTTCCCGCGAAAGCTCTCTCCATGGTCGATCCGCAGCGCCAATCGACGCGCACTCCCACAAACGCACATTTGGACGATAGCCGGATGGTTGCTACGAAGCCCCTCATTCAGCCGAACGCGCAGAACCAGTACGAGGTGACGGCCGAGGATCTCCCGCTGTCGTGCCCCATGCCTGAGATGTACCTGTGGAACTCACATCCCAGGGTGTACCTGCCGATCAAGGACATCGGCTGGGCGAAGTGCCCCTATTGCGGCGCGGAGTACACCCTGAAGGGGCCCGCAGTTACGCAAGCCGATGATAATAAAGCCTTTTAGGGCTGGCCGGCGCGGCTGTACTGCCGGTAGGACTTCTCTTCGATGATCCGCGACCCCAGGCGAAGGTTGACGCGCTTCTTGATGGCCGCGCGCTCGTCGTTGCAGACATAGACCGAGCGCGCCAGTTCGATGAACTCCGCGTCGAAGGCCTGTGCGGATTCCTTCTCGCGAATGCGGTCCTCGATGACCCAGAGGCGCTCGTTCACATCCTGCAGAGCGCGCTCGTCGTTCGACAGGTCCGCCGCGGCGCAGCCGCTGTCGCGCCATGTTCCCTCGAGCAGACGGAGCTCGAGCTGCACGTTCGCGCGTTTGCCTGCGTCGCCGATACGCGCAGCCTTGATCCGCAGGATCGTGATCTTGTCCAACAGCTCCCCGGGGGAGATCGGAACCAGGATGTCGTTCATGCCCGCCATCGTAACAACTCGTCGAGTTTCTGCGTCACCTGCTCGACGCTGATCAGGTCCATGACGCCGCGTTCCTCGATTTTGCAGCTCCAGGGAAGCTTCTCCGGCGCGCGATGGTGAAAGCGGCGGGCCGCAGCCGGATAAGCGTCGATCGTCCAGAGCCGTGACAGGTAGGGTCCGCTGCGCGCCGGATTGGTGGCCGCGTAGAGTCCGATCACCGGGGTGTTGACCATCGTCGCCATGTGGGCGGGGCCCGAATCAGGGGTCAGCAGCGCGGTCGCCCGGCTCAGCAGGCCCAGCAGTTCCGGCAGGGTGTCGCACCCGATCTGATTGACCAGGGAGGACTTGGCCGCCTGCTCGATGGCCGCGCCGGTCTTCTTTTCCAGCTTCGTGGGTCCGCCGGCAAGGATAACGCGCATGCCGTGCCGGCGTGCTGCATAGTCGGCAACTGCGGCGTAACGCTTCGCACGCCAGTTCCGCAGGGGATGGCTGGAGCAAGGGCTGATGACCAGGGTAGGGCGCTCATCGGGGATGAGTCGTCGAGCGTAGGCGAGCGCGGCCTCAGGCAGCTGCAGGTCCCACCGCAGAGTGCGCTCCTGGATGCCGAGCGCGACCAGGAATCCGAAGAAGCTGTCGAGCACATGCTCGCGCGACTTGGCAGGAATGCGTGCGTTGGTGAACAACCATTGCAGCTCACGCGCGCGGGCCCGGTCGAATCCCAATTTGATGTCGGCGGGAATCTGACGTGCGATGAGACTGGAGCGGAACGAGACCTGCATGTGCAGGAGTGCGTCGAATTTACGCCCCTCGAGCTGTGCGCGCAGAGCGTGACGTGCCCGCAGTCCGGCCCTTTTGTCCACGGTGATAAACTCGACGCCGTCGAGGAGGCTCATCAAACGCGCCTCGACCTTGCCGATGATCCAAGTGAGCTGCGTATTCGGCCACGCATGCTGTAACGTTCGCACTACCGGCACGACGTGGCAGGTATCGCCAATTGCCGACAGTCTCAGCAGGCAGACACTGCGGGGTGGTTCGACAAACGGCAACATGAGGAGAGAGCTGCAGATGGCCCGACGGTGGTCGCTCGGTTCCGAAGTCAAGCACAGCACCCTGGGCGGCGGCGCCATGCTATATGACGGTTCCCGCGCGAGCAATTTGAGCCCGGCGTGGTTCGATCCGAATCACTGGGACGCCAAGGGCGCCGTCGAGGGCCGCCCGCAGGGTCGGGGAGCGGCGCTCTACATCAATGCCAACGGCAGGAAGCTGGTCCTGCGCCACTATCGCCGCGGGGGCATGATCGCCCGCTTCTCCGGCGACCGATATTTCTGGCGCGATGAGGAGAGCACGCGCCCGTTCGCAGAGTGGCAGCTCACCTATCGACTGCACCGCGCCGGGCTGCCGGTGCCGGCGCCCATAGCCGCCCGGTATGAGCACAGTGGGCGCACCTACAAGGGTGACATCATCACGGAACGCCTGCCTACCGTTGGCTCCCTCACTGAATGCCTGTCCAAGGGAGCGCTGTCGATCCTGACGTGGATCGAAATCGGCCGCTGCATACGCCGCTTCCACGATCTGGGCGTCTGCCACGCGGATCTCAACGCACACAACATCCTGCTCACCGAGGAAGCGAAGGTGTACCTGATCGATTTCGATCGCTGCCAGCTGCGGCGCTCGGGATTGTGGCGCGACAGCAATCTGGTGCGGCTGCGGCGCTCGCTCGAGAAGGTGACCTACGGCATGCCCGCGGATCGCTTCGGCGAGTCCGATTGGCACGGGCTGCTGGATGGGTACCGCCAGAGCTCCGGCGACCGGCCGCTCCAGCCGGAGAGTTGAGGTTGCGAGTTCTCTACATCCTGGCCGTCTACATCGCAGCACCCGTCGTTGCGCTGCTGATGCTGATCCGCGGAGCGAAGGATCGCAGCTACTGGCGCAACTTCGGCGAGCGCTTCGGCTTTGGGCCACGGCTGGATACCGCGGCGGTGTGGATCCACGCGGTATCGGTAGGAGAGGTGCAGGCCGCCGCGCCACTCGTGAGCTCACTGCGCCAACACTTTCCCGCTGTGCCTCTGATCATCACTACGTTTACGCCCACAGGGGCGGCGCGTGCGCGCGCGCTCTTCAAGGACGGTGTGCGCGTACGTTACGTTCCCTTCGATTTGCCGGGCTCCGTGCGTCGCTTCTTCGATCGCGTCAAGCCGCGACTCGCCGTGATTTTCGAGACGGAGCTGTGGCCGAACATGTATCACGAGTGTGGACGCCGCCGCGTACCGCTGATACTGGCGAGCGCACGTATCTCCGCGAAGTCGGTAGGGCGGTATCGAAAGCTGGGGGGATTGTTTCGGGATGCGCTGTCCCAGGGGGTCGTCGTTGCGGCACAGACGCCCGCCGATGCCGAGCGATTCCGTGAGATTGGCGCCGATCCGGACAAGGCCCATGTGACCGGCAACATCAAATTCGACTTCGCCGTGCCTCCCAACACGGTGGCTCACGGCCAGCAGTTGCGGGCACTCTACGCACACGGCAGGCCGGTATGGGTAGCCGGGAGTACGCATCGTGGCGAAGAGGAGGCTGTCCTCGAGGCCCATAAGCTGATCCACGGGCCGCATCCGCGCGCCTTGCTGGTGATCGTGCCCCGGCACCCGAACAGGTTCGACGATGTAGCCCGGGTCATCGAGAGCGCCGGCGTGCGCTTCATGCGGCGCTCGCGCGCTCTGCCGGACGCCGAAGGCATCGTCCGGGGCATGGGTACCGCGGACGTGCTGCTCGTCGATACATTGGGCGAGCTGTTGGATTTCTACGCTGCGGCCGATGTCGCTTTCGTCGGCGGCAGCCTGCTTCCCATCGGCGGACACAACCTGTTGGAGCCGGCCGCCCTGGGCTTGCCGATTCTGACGGGTCCGCACAATTTCAACAGCGAGGATGTTGCCAGGCTGTTGATTTCCCGCGGCGCGGCCGAGGTGGTGAGCGACTCGCGTGCGCTCGGGCGGAGGGTGGCGGCCCTGCTTTCCGATCCGGACGAGCGCCGCCGCATCGGTGCGGCGGGCCAGGCGTCGATCGACAGCAACCGCGGGGCGCTGGCGAAGCTGCTGGGGCTGATCAACCCTCTGCTGCAGCAGTAGGTCGGCTCAGCGCTGTTGCGCAGGCGGCGTGGCCGGTGGTGTCGCGGCCGGGGGCTGTTGGCCCGGTGTTGGATTCACCGGCGGTGCCGGCGGTACATCCTGCGGCGCCGGCGCAGTGACGCCGGAGTTGGAAGCCGGGCCGAGCGGCTGCGCGGGCGTCGTCTTGCCCGGCACGCTGAGCGAGCCGTTGATCTCCTTGAGATCGTTTACGTTCAGTGTGCCGGCAGCCTGACGCAGCTGCAGGACGCTCAGCAGATAGTTGTAGCGGCTGCTGGCGTAGTCGGTCTGCCCCTGGACCAGGGTCTGGCGGGCATTGAGCACGTCGACCGAGGTGCGTGTGCCCACCTCGTATCCGGCTTCGGTCGCTTTCAAGGCAGTCTGGTCCGACTCGAGCGCTTGGCGCAACGCCTGCACCTGCGCGATGCCGCTGATGACCCCGAGATAGGCATCACGTGCGGCTCGCTCGGTCGCGCGTGAGTTCTGTACGACGGTTTCCTTCGCGGCGATCCACTCATACTGCGTCTGGCGCACCCTCGATTGAGTCAGTCCACCGCTGAAGATGGGGATGCTGATCTGAAAACCGAACTGGTTGTCGGTTACGGTCTCAGGTGCAGAAATGGGCGCGGTCGGCTCAAAGACCTCCGATCCGGTCTGATCGGTGTGTGCATGGCTCGCGACGAAGTTGATCTCCGGAAGATGCCCCCCGAAAGCAACCCTGACGTTCTCGCGCGCGACATCGGCCGCCAGACGACTCGCGACCAGCGTCAGATTCTGATCCATCGAGGTCTCGACCCAGCGGTCCTCGCTGGCAGGTTCGGGATTGTTCAGGGGCATGTTGTCGCCGGGCTTCTGCAATGAGTCGTACTTCTGGCCGGTGATCTCGGCGAGCTGATCATTGGCGGTCGCCAGGGCGCGCTTGGCGGCGATGACGTTTGCGGCGGCCCGGTCATGCGCCGCCTTGGCCTCCTCGACATCCGTGACGGCGATGAGGCCAACCTCGAAGCGCTTGTTGGCCTGGTCGAGCTGCCGCGAGATGGCCTCCAGGGAGGCTTCGTTCGCTTCGAGGTTGTCCTCGTCCGTGAGGACGAGGAAGTAGGCCTGTGACACGCGAATCATCAGGTTCTGTTCGGCGGCGTGGTAAGTCGCCTCCGCTTCTGCGACCGTGCTGTCGGCCGCCTTGAGGTTCATCAGGCTCGCCCAGGAAAACACGCTCTGCTGGAGGGTTGCGCCATATTTCTTGACCGTCGAGCTGCTGTCGATCCTCAGGGTCTGGGGCGGCACGATGGATGGGTTGAACAAGGCGCTCGATTCGGCGATGTTCGTCCTGTCCTTGGTCCAGGCGCCCGTGCCGCTGATCTGAGGCAGCAACGCCGCCCAGGCCTGAGGCCGTGCCTCGCGCTGCGCCAGCCTATTGGCATCGGCCGCGCGAATCTGAGGGTCGTTGCGCGTGGCGTCCTCGTAGACGCCCACGAGGTCCTTGGCGGACGCGGCCCCCGAGAACGCGAGCGAAAGAAGCAGCGGTGCGACGACGCGATTCATATCTTTCCCTTTAACTTCATAGCCTTGCGCGTTTTTATGATGACCGGAGGCCCTAGAAGCTGAACTCCGGGGGGCGTGGCGCGTTGATCAATGGGTCGATGACCGTCTCAAACAGGCTCGTGGTTGTCCAGGTGTCTTCCGAGGTACGGCGGACGAGCCGGGCATCCATGGCGGGGCCCTCGCCGACCACGACGAACAGGCGGCCACCGATCTCGAGTTGAGCCTGAAAGACCTTTTCGTAGACGGGCATGGAGCCGGTGACGGCGATCGCGCCGTAGCGCACCCGCCCGTCGCTCTGCAGGCCGTCGCCGGCGGTGATCTGTGCGTTGCGAATCCCCAGGGAAGCGAGGTTCTCGCGTGCCAGAGCGGCGAGCTCGGGAATGACCTCGAGCGACTGCACCTGCGCCGCGGCGGCCGCCAGGCAAGCGGTAATGAAGCCCGAGCCCGATCCGATCTCGAGCACGCGCTCATGCCCGGTCAGCTCGAGCGCCTGCAACAAGCGGCCCACCACGTTCGGGCGCAGCATGTGCTGCCCGTACGGTAGCGGCACCTCGATGTCCGCGAAGGCAAAGGGCCGTCGCGCGTCCGGTACGAAGTGCTCGCGGGGCACCTTGCGCAGGAGCTCCAGCACGCGCTCATCGAGCACGTCCCAGGCCCGTACCTGCTGCTCGATCATCTGTTCGCGGGCAAGGGTGTTCAACATCATCGTCAACTCGCTCCTGGACTCGTCGGTGCATGCGCCGATTGGACTTATTGCGACGCACGTAAACGGCGGACGAAGGTACGGGTTTTCCAGGCGTATGCCAAGCTGACTTGCGACGAGATATGGTGAAATACGCGCTAAAGTGTGGGCCCGCCTGAGATATGCTGCGGACATCCGCATACCGGGCACGACAAGACGAACTAAGGTGCCGCAGCGGGGTTCACCGTTCGAGGCCTTGAAGTTTTTTTATGTCGATCCTCGGGCTCCTCTGCCTTCTGCTCGCGCTGATAGCGGGCGTCCTGCTCGTACTGTACGTCCTGCAGCGCGGTGCATTGCGGAGTGTCGGTGAGCTCTCGCGGCGGCTGCAGCGGATCGTCATAGGCGGGCGGCTCGAGGGTCGCGTCGAGCTGCAATCCGATACCCCCGAGATCGCCGCGCTCGTCACCGCCGTGAATCATCTGATGACCCGCGCCGCTCCTCGTGCGGAGGCCAACCCGGGGATGCCGAGGCTGTTTGCGGAGCTCGGCGAGCGCATACACGAGGCGGTCCTCATCCATCGTGATGTCATCCTCTACGCCAACCGGCAGTTCGCCAGTTTCGTCGGCGTCGATCGCGTCGAGCTCGTGGGGCGCAAGCTCGCCGACCTCGTGCCTCCGGAGTACGCGGAGCTCGTGAGCGAAAACATCGCTCGCCGGCTCGCGGGCGAGGCCGCGGCCGAGCGCTACGAGATAGACATGATCGGCGTGCAGGGCCAGGTGAGCCGCCTCGAGATTACCTCGGCGGCCGTGGACTATGACGGCGCACCCGCACTGCTGGTAACGGGCGTGGAGATCATTCCGACGCAGACGGTGCCCGCGCTGCGCCTGCAGCCGGAGGCTGCAGCGCCAGAGCCGGAGAAGGCACAGGGTGTGGATGCCGGCTTGCTCGCCCTGAGCTCGCTGGCCGAGGCGATCATCACCACGGATGCCGAGGGGCGCATCAGCTATCTGAATGCGGCGGCGGAGCGAATGACCGGCAGCACGGCCGAACAGGCGGCTGGCAGGACGCTGGAGGATCTGGTCGGGCTCGTCGATGAGATGGACCGGCGCCTGTTATCCGACCCGGTTCGCCAGGCGCTCACCAGCGGCGCGCCGGACAACCTGAGCCGCCGCGCTCTGCTGCAGTCGCGGACCAATGGCGCGGAGCGCTCCATCGAGCTGTAGGCCTCGCCGATCCGCAACGAGTCCAAGGAGGTCATCGGTGCGGCATTGCTGCTGCACGACGTGACCGAGCTGCGCGGCCTCGCGCGCCAGATGTCATACCAGGCCACGCACGACGCGCTGACCGGTCTCGTCAATCGCCGTGAGTTCGAGCGGCGCCTGGAGGAGGCTACCGAGAGCGGTCATCGCGGCGAAGGCCAACACGTGTTGTGCTATCTCGACCTCGATCGCTTCAAGGTCGTCAACGACACGAGCGGCCACCTCGCAGGCGACAGCATGTTGCGCGAAGTCGCCAAGGTTCTGCGGGATGCGGTGCGCGACAGCGACACCGTCGCGCGCCTCGGCGGCGACGAGTTCGGCGTGTTGCTCATCGGCTGCCCCCTCGACAAGGCGCGGCAGATCGCGGACGACGTGTGCCGTGCGGTCGGCGACTACCGCTTCGTCTGGAAGGACAAGATATTCAACATCGGCGTCTCCATCGGCCTCGTCGAGATCTCGCGCGAGAGCGGAACGATCGAGGAGCTGCTCGCTGCCGCCGATTCCGCGTGCTACGTCGCGAAGAAGCAGGGATCCGGCCGCGT
>CAZLYG010000103.1:0-12855 GCA_964563075.1 uncultured Steroidobacteraceae bacterium
CGCCAATGCGACCGCGGAAGGCCTGCGCACCGTCGGACTTGCCTTGAGCGTGCGGGGTGGACTGGAGGCCATGCAGCTGCGCATCGGCGAGGAGTACGTTCGCCAGTTCGGCAAGCTGGCGAAGGAGAGCACGACCCTGGTGGTGCCCGGGCATCTCAGCGACCTGGCATCCGTAGTTACGATGGCGACGAGCATCCTGCGCAAGCCAGAGCAGTCCCAGGCTACTACGGGTACCCGATGACTTCGCGGAAGCAGGCCATCACGCGACTGTGGCGGCCCCTCAGTGCCGGACGTGCCCGCGCTCCCGTAGCCGCCGACGACAATCCTGCGCTGCAGGCCATCTGGCACGTGGTCTGCGCGATTCCCCGTGGCCAGGTGGCGACCTATGGGACAGTCGCTCGCGCTGCGGGACTGCCCGGGCGTGCGCGTCAGGCTGGATTCGCATTGCGCGTCGCGCCCGCGGAGTTGAACTTGCCATGGCATCGCGTCGTCGGCGCAGGTGGGCGAATCGCATTTCCGATTGCCACACGCCAGCACAAGGAACAGGCGCGCAGGCTGAGGGCAGAGGGCGTGGCCGTAAAGGGCGGGCGAGTGGCGGCATCCGCGTTGTCGGATCTCGGCGAGCTCTAGGCGCCGACGATGCTCGTGACCCTGAAGACGATTCTGCACACCCTTCTTTTGCCTCCGGGAGGGCTGCTCCTGCTGGCGATACTCGGGCTCTTGCTGCTGCGCCGGCATCGCAGGACCGGCACCACACTCGTGGTCGTCGCCGTGTGTGCACTGTGGCTGCTGTCTACGCCGCTCATCGCCTACGAGCTGACGCGGGCGACGGATAGATTCCCACCGTTGGATCTGTCGAAATCCGTGCAGGCGCAGGCGGTCGTGATCCTGGGTGGCGGTGGCTACCGCGTGAGCGCGCCTGAGTACGGAGGTGCACCCGCTGCCGACATGGAGTTGCTCGATCGTCTAAATTACGGGGCGTACGTTGCGCGCCGGACTGGGCTGCCTATCCTGGTGACTGGCGCCACTCGCGAAGCAGAGGCGATGCGCGCCACTCTGGTCCGCAACTTCGGTGTGAGCGTACGCTGGGTCGATAATCACTCGCGAGACACGTTCGAGAACGCGCATAACTCTGCGCAGATTCTTTTCGCGGAGCATATTACGCGCATTGTTCTCGTGACCAGCGACACGCATCTGTGGCGTGCAACGCAGGAGTTCAAAAGTGCTGGTCTCGAGGTCACGCCCGCTCCCGTCCAGCCATGGCAACTGCCTGAGGACGTGAAGTTTGCGTGGGTGCCAAGCGCGGACGCTCTTTTGCACTCACAGCGTGCGCTCTACGAGTTGATAGGCGATCGCGTGAGAGTGATTCTCGCGGCGCTTCACATACGCAGACAGTCCGCTCACGCCTGAATGCGCCGCTGAGACGCAGTTACTGGTGGTCCCTGTGGTTTCTCGCTGGAATCGCGCCGCTTGCTAACGCGCGCCACTGGCACCGCATGTTCTTGCGTGCCGGCGCAGTCATTATGTTAATGGTTTGGAAAAAGGATCTCAGACGATGAGCCGCACAAAGTCGTTCTTCGCAACCGCCGTGATGGGGTGCCTGAGCCTGGCCGGCATCGCCTTTGCGGACGCCCCCGTGACGGACTCCCAGATCACCGATCGGGTGATGGGCAAGCTGACGGTGGACGATCCGGCAGTCGCCAAGCGCGTGCAGGTCGCTACCAAGGATGGCGTCGTGACGCTGACGGGTTTCGCGAACACCGGAATGGAAGCTCAGCGCGTCCTCCGGGAGGCGGAAAGCGTCTCCGGCGTGGTCAAGGTGCAGAACAAACTCGCCGTCCGGCAGTGATTTGAGCTGAACAGCCACGGGACGGCTGTCGTCCCGTGGCCGCCGTTCGGCTATGCTGCGGCCCTTTGCCCGGGGGCCGATGGCAGCATGGATCTCGCTTCGCGCGCAGAAGGCGTGCTCAGGGACGTATTCGGGTATTCATCCTTTCGCGGTGAGCAGCGCGAGATCGTCACCCACGTCGCCGCGGGTAACGACGCCTTGGTGCTCATGCCGACCGGCGGCGGAAAGTCGCTGTGCTTTCAGATCCCCGCGTTGCTGCGCGATGGCGTCGGGGTCGTCGTCTCGCCCCTGATCGCACTGATGCAGGATCAGGTCGCGGCGCTGGAGGAAGCCGGAGTCCGCGCGGCTGCCCTCAATTCCAGCATGGCCTGGCCGCAGGTGCAGAGCGTTGAACGCAGTGTCCGCCGGGGTGAGCTCGATCTGCTCTACGTCGCTCCCGAGCGGCTGCTCACCGAGCGCTGCCTGGATCTGCTGAGTGCCAGTCCGCTGGCTTTGTTCGCCATTGACGAGGCGCACTGCGTATCGCAGTGGGGGCATGATTTCCGGCCCGAGTACATCCGCCTCGCCGTGTTGGCGGAGCGCTTCCCGGATGTCCCACGCGTTGCGTTGACGGCTACGGCGGACGCGACAACGCGTCAGGAGATCGTTGAGCGGCTGCACCTGCGCAATGCACGCACATTCATCTCGAGCTTCGATCGGCCCAACATCCGTTATCGGATCACCGAGAAGCAGAGCCCGAGGAAGCAACTCCTCGCCTTCATCCAGGCGGAGCATCCGGGCGAAGCCGGCATCGTGTATTGCCTGACGCGCGCGACCGTGGATGAGATCGCCGATTTTCTCACCCGCCATGAGATCAATGCCCTGCCGTATCACGCCGGTCTCGACAGCGCGACACGTGAGCAGCATCAGAGTCGTTTCATCCGCGAGGAGGGCGTCGTCATCGTTGCGACGATTGCCTTTGGCATGGGCATCGACAAGCCGGATGTGCGCTTCGTAGCGCATCTGGACTTGCCCAGGAGCATCGAGAGCTATTACCAGGAGACCGGGCGCGCCGGGCGCGATGGCCTGCCCGCCGATGCATGGATGGTCTATGGCCTTGCGGACGTCGTACAGCAGCGCTGGATGATCGAGCAGTCGGAGGCGGAGCTCGACTACAAGCGCGTGGCCACGGCGAAGCTCGACGCGATCCTGGGCCTGTGCGAGACGAGCGCGTGCCGGCGCGTCTGTCTGCTGGACTATTTCGGTGAGTCCTGTCAGAGCTGCGGAAATTGTGACAACTGCATTGCACCGCCGCTGGAGTGGGACGGCACGGAAGCTGCGCGCAAGCTGATGTCGTGCGTGTTCCGATGCGAGCAGGCGAGCGGGTTTGCGTTCGGCGCGCAGCACATCATCGATGTTCTATGCGGCAAGGGCACGCCCAAGGTCAAGCAGTTCGGACACGAGCGCCTGAGTACGTTCGGCATCGGCTCCGAGCTGGAAGCTTCGCAGTGGCGCTCGGTGTTGCGGCAGCTGGTGATGCTCAGGCTCGTGAAGGTCGATCATGAGCGTTTCAACACGTTGCGCCTGACAGAGGCCAGCCGCGAGGTCCTGCGCGGGGAGCGCCGCCTGCAGTTGCGGCGGCAAGTCGAGCGACCCGCACCGAAACGAGGCGAGAGGCGACCCATCGATAGTGCCAGGGTGAAGGACGAGGCCGCCCCGGCTGCCGGCAACGATGAAGTATTCGAGGCTCTGCGGGCGTGGCGTTGGGAGGTGGCGCGCGAGCACGGCGTCCCTGCATACACCGTCTTTCATGACAGCACGTTACGTGAGCTCAGTGGGGTGCTGCCACAGTCGCTGGAAGCGCTGCGAGGGATCTCGGGCATCGGAGCAAAGAAGATCGAGCGTTACGGCGTTGCCCTGTTGAGCGTCATACAACGCTCTGTGAAGTGAGCTCGGGCGGCGGCCACCTCGTGCGACTGAAGGCGGCGGCGCGCGGACGGTGAGTTGGCGTATAAAGGGTGGTGGCGCATCAACGAAGGAGATGTGAGCCATGAGGTTGCGCGTATCGCGACGTGAGGTTTTGCGCGCCGGTCTGACTACCACGGTCGGATTGACCTTGGCGTCGCCGACCTGGGCGGCAGATGCCTCAGCGCAGCTCCCGCTGATCACCAAGTCGATTCCCTCGACCGGGGAAAAGCTGCCTGCCGTCGGACTGGGCACGGACAAGTTCCGGGACAGCGAGCGCGATGCCATCCGAGCCGAGATCCAGCGCATGCAGCAGATGGGCGGGAGGGTGATCGACACGGCCGCCGCTTACGGTGACAGCGAACAACTGATCGGCGATGCGCTCGCGGCGTTGAATATCCGCAACGACATGTTCCTCGCCACGAAGCTCACTTCCAGCGGCGCGGGCCTGTTCGGCTCCGGCGTGGGCGGCGCACCGAGCTTCGAGCGCTCCCTCGAACGGCTGAAAACGCAGCATCTGGATCTGCTGCAAGTGCACAACCTCGATGGCGTGGATCTGCTCATGCCTTTGATGCGGCAATGGAAGCAGGCCGGCAAGATCCGCTACATCGGCATTACGACCTCGCGTGTGTCCCAGCACAGCGAGATGCTGGGATACATGCGGAAATACCCGCTGGATTTCATCCAGGTCGACTACTCGCTCGCCAATCGGGATGCCGCCACCAGCATCCTGCCGCTGGCGATGGAGCGCGGCATGGCCGTGCTGGCCAACATCCCGTTCGGCTTCGGCTCGGTGATCAGCACGGCGCTCAGGCGGAAGCTGCCCCCTTGGGCAGCCGACATCGACGTGAGCACCTGGGGCCAGTTCCTGCTGAAGTATGTGATCTCGCATCCGGCGGTGACCGCCGCGATTCCGGGGTCCACGCAGGTCGCGCACCTGGAGGACAATCAGCGCGCCGCACGGGGCAGGCTGCCGGATGCGGCGATGCGCAAGAGGATGGAGCAGTACTGGGACGCCGGCTAGGCGCGGGCGTTCCCCATCGCGGCTCGCGGTATATCCGGCGTTGATGTTGTAGTAGCATCCTGATGACTGCCAGGGTGCTCCGCGAGGGGCCATCACAACAATGACATCGAATCAGGGCGCGGTCGTGAACTCAAACGTCATACATCTGGCTGCCCGTGCGGGATCGGTCCTCTGCCTGTGCATGCTCGGCAGCTCCCTGCTGCATGCGCAATCATCCAACTTCCTTGACCAATTCAGCAGCAAGATGCGGCAGGCGAGCGATGCCGTCAACGCTGCGAAGCAGGCGGTGCAGCAGAACGCACCGAGCGGCCAGGGTGCTGCGGGCAAGGGCACGCCGCCGCAAGCGGGTTCGGCGGCCGGCGCGGGGTCGGCGGGCTCGCCGATCGAAGTGAACGGGTTCGTGTTCGGCCTGGAGCGCTGCGAGAACGTGCCCGGGTCGGGAGTCACTTGTCACTTCCGCGCGACCAACACTCGAGCGGATCGGGCTCTCGGAGTGGCGCCGGGAAACAGTTACATCATCGATAGCAACGGCAACCAATTTCGCATGCGTGGTGCGCAGCTCGGCACCGGGGCTGCGCAGACGATGACGGTGGCGAACGTGCCGGTCGAGGGCGAGGTGCTGTTTCCGGAAGTGGGTGCCAACGTGAGCAAGCTCGCAACCGTGCACATGTACGTGACGGGCGGGCAGTTCGATTGGCGCAACGTACCGCTGGTGGCGCCCCAGGTCGATCCTGTGCCTGCGCCCGTCGGGGCTCCCGCGCCGCCCGCCGCGCTGCAGGTCGATAACGGCACGTCAAAGCCTGCTCAGCCCGCCAGCGCGGGGAAGACGCGGCTGACGAATGACGATGTCATCAAGCTCACCAAGGCCGGTCTCGAAGAAGCGACAGTGGTGCAGATGATCGACACCTCGACACCGGCCTTCGATACCAGTGCGAACGGCCTCATTGCATTGAAGAGCGCCGGCGTCAGCGACAAGGTCATCCAACACGTGCTGACGAAGCAGTCCGCCAACTGAGGGCAGGCGGCTGCGCGCATAGCCGCGGCGGCTCACTCCTTGGTCTTCAGCCGCTCGTTGTTGGCCTCGATGAAGGCCTTGATGTCCTCGCCCATCGCCAGCAGCCTGAGCCACTGCTCCTTGTAGAGCGTCACGGGGAAGCGACCCATGCCGTAGACGGACAGAGCGCCTTTCTCGCTGACCTTCATCGCCAGGTTGCCGCGACCGGGCTTCTTCAGACGCTCATTCTCGGCGCGCAGACGTTCCAGCTCGGCTTGAAGATCATCGGTCACGGGGGCCTCCGGCAAGGGCTTTAGGGTGCGGGGCACGGATTATACGAGAAGAGGGCGAACCGCAGCGCCAGAGTCATTTTCGGGTGCTCGTCGGGGGCGCGCTGATCGCTCTCTTGAGATCGCTGAGATAGACAGCTTTGCAGTACGCGAGCTGCGTGCCTTCCTGACATACGTAAGGCAGGCGCAACAAGTCGGCGCGCTCCTGGTTTGACACCCGGTCCACAGACTTGAAAGCGACCGGGCGGATCGGCTTGAGGAGAGGCTGCAGATCGAGCGGCCAGGGCGCGAGGGTCAGCGCGGGGGGATCAGGTACAAAAGCCTGCTGTCCGGGCGCCACCTCGATCAGCCGATACGTCTCGAACTGTGACAGGCCCGTCTGCGGATTGACGCCGGCAGTCGCGACGAGGAGCGGATCGGATGCCACACCGGCGAAGATCGGCCTGCACCATTCGCCGAGCTCCGAGCGCAGCCTGACGAGCCGTGTGCTGACGCTCCCTGCAATGGGCTCGACGACCTGGAGGCGCGCGTCCGACCAGCCACACGCGTTGGATACACAGACGCTCTCCATGCCGGCCGGGGCCGGCGGCGCATGGGCCTGCGCTTTGTGGCAGATCTCGCCGGGCTCGGCGACGGTCAGGGTTTCCGACTGCAGTTTGCCGACGAACACTGCCGGGGCCGGCCCGGGTGTGGCGCAGCCGCCGCTCACAACGAGCACCAGGCAGGCAAGGGGTGTCATTCGGCTCAAAGCGCGTTCTCCAAGGTCGCGCGGCGCAGCGCATTGTAGCTGCGTTGATTTCGTTCCTGGTAGGACTATAATTTCAGAAAAGGCAGAAATTACGAAAACACATGAAGCTCACACCCGTCATGCAGCGCTACATCGTCCACTGGGGTGAGATGGGCAGCCGCTGGGGCGTAAATCGCTCGGTCGCGCAGATCCATGCGCTGCTGTACCTGTCCCCGGAGGCGCTGCACGCCGATGAGATCGCAGAGACGCTCGGCATCGCCCGCTCCAACGTCAGCGTGGGCTTGAAGGAGCTGCTGGCCTGGGACCTGGTGCATGTGACTCATACCCTGGGCGATCGGCGCGACTTCTTCACGGCTCAGCACGATCCGTGGGAGGTGATCCGCGCGATCATCGAAGGCCGCAAGCGCCGCGAGATCGATCCGACGCTCACCTTCCTCAAAGGGTGTGCGGATGAGCTGGAGAAGGCCGACGACCAGACTCCGCCGCTGGCGCGTGAGCGGATTCTCGGCCAGCTCGAGTTCATCGAAACCCTGACGGGCTGGTACGACTCCATCAAGGGCATGCCGCGCCGCACCCTGCTGAAGCTGATGCGCCTCGGGCAGAAGATCGCGAAGGTGATCGGAGACTAGACGCGCCACCGGCTCCGGCGGCCGCGCCTCCCCGGAATGGCAACGTGCTTCCGCGTGACTCACCGCTGCGCTAACGTAGCGCCCGCGCTTATCCGGACAAGCCATGCCAGAACCGGGAGACCACTCGATGAAGCTCGTCCCCTCTTGTGCCCTCGCTGTTGCCCTCTGGGCGGCTTCACTTGTTCCGGCCGGCGCGCAGGCGCAACAGGGTGCCCAGGCCGCCTCGTGCTCACCGGTCGGGGACCTCAGCTTCGTCTGCGGGCTGATCAACGTAGAGGACTTCCTGCCGGTCGCGGGCGGGCGGTGGCTGGTCGGCGGATCCTTCCAGGCGGGGTCCGCGGGTCTCTATCTGATCGACACGGCCGCCAAAACCGCAAAACCCGCAACGATTTCGATCGCTTCCAAACCCGATCCCATTTACGCCGGGTGTCCCGGCGCACCCGACCTGAAGAAGCTGACGACACACGGCTTGGATGTCGCCGAAGGGCGCGGCGGTGTCGCGACGGTGTTTGCCATCAACCATGGTGGGCGCGAGTCCGTCGAGATATTCCACCTGAATGCTGCCAAAGGCACGGCCGAGTGGGTGGGCTGCGTCGTTCTCCCCGAGGGCACGAGTGGCAATTCCATCGTGCACCTGTCCAAGGGGTCGTTTGCGGTCACCAAGTTCCTGGACACACGCGACAAGCAGGCCTTCCAGCACGTGATGTCGGGAGCGATCAATGGCGTGGTGTACTCGTGGACTCCCGGCAAGGGCTTCAGCGAGGTACCCGGCACGGAGCTCTCGGGTGACAACGGCATAGTGGCTTCGCCCGATGGCAAGTGGTTGTATGTCAACGCGTACGGGACCCGGGAGGTGTATCGCGTGCCGCTGTCGGGGAAGGGCGAGCGCACGAGCGTGAAGGTCGATTTCAATCCCGACAACCTGCGCTGGGCGCCGGACGGCAAGGTGTTTGTCACCGGACAGTTCATCAATCCCAGGAACCCGCCAGGAGCGCACAACGGCTGGGCGACGGTGCGACTGGACCCACAGACCATGACAACCACTCCGGTCGTGAAAGAGGCGGGCCTCGCGGAGTTCGACAATGCCACCAGTGCCGTGCAGGTGGGCAACACGCTCTGGTTCGGAACGGTCCGCGGCGACCGCGTTGCCTACCGTCCGGCGCCTTGAGGGGTCATGGCGCCGGGGGTGACCGCGTTCATCGCGAACAGGTAAGATCTGGACACAACAACTCGTCACAACAGTCCCCCGGAGCCCGCCATGAAGCATCGCATCCTCGCGCTGGCCACCGTTACCTGCTGCCTGCTGTGCGGCACGGCTGTGGCAGCTCCCAAGCTGTTGCAGGACATTCCGCTGAAGTGGACGCCCACGCAGGGATTCTCCGAGCTCGGGCCTCTGGACATCAGCGGTCCACTGTTGACGACGAAGGTCCACTTCGAGACTTTCGTGGATGCGCGCACGGATCGAAATTCGGTGGCCGAGAACCGGGAGAAGGCCGAGCCGCGCCCGGTCACGACAAAGGACGACGTGGCCGACTTCGTTACCACGCATCTACGGGAGAGCGTGCGCGGCGCCGGCGTGAATACGGTCGATGAGGGCGGCGACGTCAGCATCAGCGGTGAGATCCGCCAGTTCTTCGTCACCGAGACCAGCCTCTACCACGGTGACCTGTCGCTGCTGGTGCACGTGAAGAATAGCCAGGGCAAGGAGCTCTGGAGCGGCATCGTCCCCGGGGGGGCCGAGCACTTCGGCCGATCGTACAAGGCTGACAACTACTACGAGACGATGTCGGACATGGTCATGCGCGCGGCCTACAATCTGCTGGCGAATGCGGACTTGCGCGCCGCCCTGCAGAAGCACTGAGAGGCGACAGGCTGACCGAGGGGGCTCGTCAGTCGAGTGTGCCGCTCCACCGGCTGGAGTATCGTACCCTGCCTGCGCCTGACGAGCGCGCCATCGTTCAAGGGAGGACGACGTATGCGTGCATTGCGTCTCGGGTCGACCCTGATTTCTTCGTTCATCATGGCTGGCGCGCTCGCCTCGGGTCCGGCCCTCGGGGCGGACGCGGCGGCGGCGCAGGGGGAACAGCCACCTGGAGCGCAAGCCTCGCCGGCGGCGGCCGGCGAGGGCGACTCTACAGGGTTGGAGGAAGTCCTTGTCACTGCGCGATTCAAGAGTGAGAGCCTGCAGACGGCGCCGATCGCCATCACCGCGGTCACCGGCGAGCAGCTCGACGCGCGCGGTTACGTCGACATCACGCAGGTCGCGAACATCGCCCCCAACGTGAACCTGGAGCAGGCCGGCTCGGGCTTCGGCAAGCTCGCCTTCGTCTCCATTCGCGGTGTCGGGCAATCGGACTTCAAATACACGTTCGAGCCTGGTGTCGCTTTCTACATCGACGATGTGTACTTCGGGACTGCCTTCGGCTCCATCTTCGACCTGACGGACGTGGACAGCGTCGAAGTGCTGCGCGGCCCGCAGGGCACGCTGTTCGGTAAGAACACCGAGGGAGGCGCGGTACGCCTGCTTACCAAGAAGCCCACGGGAGATGGTTCCGGATACGTCGAGGCGGGCAACGGTGACTTCTCACGTCAGCGTTACAAGGGCGCCCTGGACGTGTCGCTCATCCCGGATCGCCTGTTCATGCGCGTGTCGGCGGGATCGAACCGCAGCGACGGCTACATGGATGTCTACGATTTCGCCTGCGCCAACCCGTCGCTGGCGGGCAAGCTCAAACCGGCTACGTTCATCAACGGCTGCAAGATCGGTACTTACGGCGGTGATGACGTGCAGGTGGGCCGGCTCGCGCTGCGGTGGCTGGCGGGCGAGGGGCTCGAGATCAATCTTGCAGGGGACCTGATGGACGATCGCGGTGAGGCGCCCGCGAACAAGATCATCGCGATCGGGTTGACACCGAATCCGGCCGGCACCGCCGGAGTACCGGGCTCCCAGGTTTCCAACACACTGGCGCTGTTCAGCGCCAACACGTCGATACCGCAGTTCGGCGTACCGCTCGATGCCAGATTCGTCACTTCCAGCCCGTTCACGACCTACAACACGTTCACCGATCCGCTGACCGGCGTCGTGGGACCCGACACGAGCACGCTCTACTCCTGGGGTGTGGCCGGCACCGTCGACTGGGACACGCCATGGAGCGGAGTGCACGTGAAGTCGATTGCGGCGTATCGCCGCTATCACGGGGAGTTTGCGCAGGATACCTCCGGGGCACCGATCACCGGCAACCTGCCGATCAACTTCCTCTCGCACCATCAGTTCAGCGAAGAGCTGCAAGTGAGCGGGCACGCGCTGGGCAATGCGCTGGACTGGACGCTCGGGGCGTACTACCTCGACAGCAAGGATCTGAACAGCGGCATCGTCGATCAGCCGAGCAATGTGGGCGGCAGGGGTATCCTGTTCCTCACGAACGATCCGGCGGGCTCCAAGGACCAGTCCGGTTTCGCGCATGCCAACTACCGCATTTCCAGCCGCTGGGCGCTCGAGCTCGGCGGCCGCTACTCCCACGAGACCAAGAACTACACGTTCTATCGCTACGAGCCGAACCTGAAGGGAATCGTGCCGGCCGGGTTGTTTCCCACCAACAACGGCAACTTCCTGGCCGGCTTCGCGCCGCCCTATCCTGTCGGGGATGTCAGCATCTCCCGCTTCGATCCGAAGGTGGGCCTGTCCTATCAATGGACCCCGGATGTCATGAGTTACGTGCAGTACTCCACCGGCTACAAGTCGGGCGGCTTCAATCCCCGCCCATTGACCCGTACCCAGGTCACGAGCTTCGGCCCGGAGAAGGTCACCGCGTACGAGCTTGGGCTGAAGAGCGAATGGTTCGAGCACAAGCTACGCGCGAACGTCGCTGCGTTCGTGAGCGACTATACGGATCTGCAGCTTCCCGTCGCTACGGTGGATCCTGGCACGGGACTTCCGGCGTTTCTGACGCAGAGTGTCGGCTCCGTGCGGATTTCGGGATTGGAGCTCGAGATGATGGCGCGTCCGGTGCGCGGATTTACCATCGACGGGTCGGTGGGCTTCCTGAACTATCACACCAATAGCCTGGGCGGTGCCGCTTACAATGCAGTGACCAACCCGAGCGGTCCGACGCTGCAGGATGTGCCGCCGCTGACGCCGAGGTGGAAGGGCAATGTGGGCATCGAATACGCCATCCCTCTGGGCACGTGGGGCTCCCTGATACCGCGCGCGGACTACACGTATCAGAGCGAGGTGTTCAACGATCCGCAAAACGAGGTCATCTCGCGGCAAGGCGGCTACGGCATCCTCAATTCGCACCTGACGTGGCAGTCGATGCGCGGTAGCTGGGAAGCCTCGGTGCTCGTATCCAATCTCACAGACAGAATGTACTACTTGACGGAACAGAATCTGTTGTCGACCTATGATGTCGTGACCGGCCAGCCGGGCCGGCCGCGTGAGTTCCTGTTCTCGGTACGCAAGACCTTCTGAGGGGCGGTCAATCATGTCCAGATCGAACGACGAGTCCATTCCCACACTCGAAGAGGCTCAAGTCAGCGCACCGGAGCGAAGGCGCTTTTTGGAAGGAATGGCACTGAGCGCGGGCACATTAGCCATGCTGGGAGGCGTCGGCGCCCTCGGCACTGCGCGTGCGCAGCCGCGAATGCCGCCGGCGCCCACCGTCGCGCAGCCGCCACCCCTGAAAGAGGTTGCGGGAAAGACCGCATACATCACAGCTTCGTCGGACGGCATCGGCCTGGGGATAGCGCGCGCGTGCTCGAACGCCGGGATGAAAGTCGTCATCGGCTATCGCAACGAGGCGCGGCTCGCGAAGGCGCTGCCTTACTTCAAGCCTGGCAACGCCGGTGTACACGCGATCAAGCACGATGTGACCGACCGCGACGGGTGGACGAAGCTGCTCGAGGAGATCAAGGGCAAGTTCGGTAATCTGCACCTGCTCGTCAACAATGCGGGCGCGAAGACCCTGGACGAGGCGAGCACGGCCAAGCCTGACGTCTGGGACAATGCTGTGGCGGTGAACTTCACGGCCATCTACAACGGCGTGATGGCATGCCTGCCGCACTTCAAGGAGCACGGCGAAGGGGCCCACATCGTCACGACGGCCTCGATGAGCGGTGTGGTGCCAGGCGTGCTGGCCGGCGTCTACACAGCGACCAAGATCGCCGCGGTGGGGATGATGGAGGCGCTGCGCGTGGAGCTCGAGGGAACCAACATCGGGACGTCGGCGTTTTGCCCCGGTGGTGTGATCACGGACAACCGCCCGGCTGACGAGCGTCCGCCGCCACGCAATGGCCGCGGGCCTTCCGTCATGATGGAGCCGCTGGAAGCCGGCGAGCGCGTGCTGAACGGGGTACGCAACAACGACCTGTTCATCTTCAG
>CAZLYG010000104.1:0-10121 GCA_964563075.1 uncultured Steroidobacteraceae bacterium
TACGTACGGGCAACAGGATGCAACGGACACGGCTCTGCGCTTCGGCGGGGCCGAATTCCCGAATGATGGCTGACATCGAGACTCAGGCGCTGGGCGGGACGGGGGCCGGCCCGACGGGCCTGGGGACTCCCGCTGCGTGGAGCGCGGGCCAGATCGACCCCGCCGCCCGCCAGCGCAACGCGATCCGCGGTGCGTTTGCGTCCGAGTTCATCGACATGTTCGACATCTACCTGCCGGTAGTCGTGTTGACGCCCGTCCTCGACTATTTCCGGCCGCCGGACGCTTCCGCCGGTGAGCAGGCCATCCTCGCCTCCCTGGTATTCATCACTACATTGTTGGGGCGACCGATCGGGGGCCTGTTGTTCGGTATGGTCGCCGACCGTATCGGCAGGCGCGCGGCCTCGATCTACTCCGTTACCGGTTTCGGCGTCGTGACGCTGGCGATCGCCGCGTTGCCCGGTTACAGGACGGTGGGGATCGCTTCCTACTGGCTGCTGGTACTTCTGCGCTTCATTGACGGCATCTTCCTGGGAGGCGGCTACACCGGCGCGATGCCGCTCGCGATCGAATACTCCAGGAAGCAGCAGCGCGGGTTCGTGGGTGGGCTGATCATCGCAGCTTTCTGCGCCGCCTACCTCAGCATCAATCTCGTGGCGCTGCTGATATTCAAGCTGCTGCCTCCGGACGGCCCCCAGTCGTCCTACGCCCAATGGGGCTGGCGAATTCCCTTTCTCCTCGGCGCATGGCTGGCTTTCGGGCTGGCACGGTACTACGTGCGACAGGTGGCAGAGTCGGACATCTGGCTGGACAAAGCGAGGCGGGGCAGCAGCGCGGGGCTCTCACGGCTGCTGCGCGGGAACAGCGTACGCAGTCTGCTCCAGGTGCTGCTCATGATGAGCGGTTTCTGGCTCACGCAGAACATCATCACCCTGTATCTGCCCACGGGGCTGCTCAGCCAGACGCTGCATCTGAGCAGCTCGCAGGTGAGCACGACGCTGCTCATTGCCTACTTTGCTCTGTTCTTCAGCTACATCGGCGCCGGGGTCGTCGGGCAGCGGATCGGCCGGCGCAGGTTCTTCGCGATTCTCGGCGTTGCGATCGCCTCGCTCGGTGCGGGGATTCTCTACGTTCTTTCCAACACAGACAGCCTGTCGCTCACCGCGATCATCGTGCTCGTGTGCGTGCTCGCAGTGCTGGTGACCTCTCCGTGGGGAGTCATTGTCACCTACATCAACGAGCGGTTTGCGACCGAAGTGCGCGCCACCGGCTTCGGCGTTGGTTTCAGCCTGTCCGTGGTCATTCCGTCGTTCTATGCTTTCTACATGAGCTGGCTGGGTGCGCTCGTGCCGTTGCGCCTGACTCCCGTAGTGCTGCTGTGCATCGGCGGGCTGATCGGTACTGCGGGGGCACTCCTTGGGCCGGAGACCCGCGACGTCGATCTGTAGGCTCTGGTACTTTTCGCGCGTTTCGAGCGAGCCGACCGTCCACCGGTGCCCCTCCGCCGGCCCCCTTGACCGCGCGCGGCCGCACCCGCAATGCTCCCGTTGAAGCAGACCCAGTGAGGCAAGTTCATGGCGGACCGCGTAGCGCTCATCACCGGAGCCGGGAGTGGCATTGGCCGTGCCACCGCGCTGGCATTCCTGGCTGACGGCTACCGGGTCGTCCTGGCCGGCCGCCATAAGGAGCCTCTGGAGGAAACCGCCAGACTGGCCGGAGCTGCCGAAAAGAACGCGCTGGCCGTCCCGGCGGATGTCACCGATCCGAGGTCGGTGCATGCCCTGTTCACGCGCGCCCACGAGGTTTACGGGCGTCTCGACGTTCTGTTCAACAACGCCGGCGTCAGCGCGCAGGCCGCGACGCCGGACGATCTCCCGTTCGAGCAGTGGTCCAACGTCATTGCCACCAACCTCACGGGGACGTTCCTGTGCACGCAGGAGGCATTCCGGATCATGAAGGCGCAGACACCGCGGGGCGGGCGCATCATCAATAACGGCTCGATTTCGGCACACACGCCACGCCCGCGCTCTGCTGCCTACACCGCGAGCAAGCATGGAGTTACGGGGCTGACCAAATCGACCTCGCTCGACGGCCGTGCGTTCGACATCGCCTGCGGGCAAATCGATATCGGCAACGCGCGCACCGAGCTGGCCGACCGCCTCGCGAGCAGCGCGAAGGCCGGAGGCCCGGCGCCCGAGCCGCTCATGGACGTGAAATACGTGGGGCAGGCGGTGCTGCAAATGGCCAATCTGCCTCTGGAGGCTAACGTGCAGTTCATGACCATCATGGCGACGAAGATGCCTTACATCGGGCGCGGCTGAGCTGAAAGCACCATGACGCAAAATCGCAAGGCGCACCTCACGACGTGCGCCGCCGCCTTCCTCGTACTGGGGTTCGCAGCCGGCGATTCGCAGGCGCAGGACGATGCCTATTCACGCAGCTGCGCCGCTTGTCACGGCGCGGAGCTGCGCGGCGGGGAAACCGGACCTGCCCTGATAGGAAGCACGTTCCAGCAGCATTGGGCGGCGCTCCCGCCGATCGCGCTGGACACCTTCACGCGCCACGCCATGCCGCCGACGAACCCTGGCTCGTTGAGTGAGGCCGACTACACATCGGCACTCACCCGCATCCGGCGCGCCAACGGCTGGCCTGTGTCGGCCGCGGACGCGGCAGCCGCCGCCGCGCCGGCCCGGCATAGCTACACGGAATGGCTGAACAATCGAGGCGATCTCGCCAGCAGCAGCTACTCGCCGCTGGATCAGATCAACCGTGACAACGTCAGCAAACTGCGCATCGCCTGGCGCTGGAAGTCGGATAACTTCGGCCCGACCCCCGAATATTACTACCGGCCGACGCCCGTCATGGCCGAGGGTGTGCTCTACGTCACCGCCGGTCTGCGGCGCGACGTCGTCGCGATCGATGCACAGACGGGAGAGACGCTGTGGATGTATCGCATCGATGAGGGCGTGCGCGGTTCGCTCGCGCCCCGTCGCAACTCGGGGCGCGGCGTTGCGTATTGGCGAAACGGCGGTCCCGCGGAAGGTGCGCGTGTATTCGTAATCACGCCGGGCTTTCAGCTGGTAGCTCTCGACGCCAAGACGGGTCAGCCGGTCGCCTCTTTCGGCAATCACGGCATCGTCGATCTGGAGGACGGGCTGCCGCGCGTGAAGGAGCTGCCGCGGACGCCGCCGGGCTCGAGCTCACCCCCGGTGATCGTAGGCAATTCCGTCGTGGTCGGGGTGTCGTTCTCCGCCGGCGGCGCACCTCCTTCCATGCGGGCTGTCCCGGGCTGGGTGCGCGCTTTTGACGCGCGCACGGGCGCGCTCAAGTGGAGCTTCCATACCGTGCCCCAGGGCGGCGAGTTTGGCGCCGACACCTGGCTGGACAAGAGTTGGCAATACACGGGCAACACCGGCCTGTGGGCTCCGTTTTCCGCCGATGCGGCGCGCGGCTACGTCTATCTGCCGATCGAAGCGGCCACGGGAGATTTCTACGGCGGCCATCGTCATGGCAACGACCTGTTCTCCGACACGCTCGTATGCGTGGACGCGCAGACCGGCAAGCGCATCTGGCACTACCAGATCGTCCATCACGATATCTGGGACTACGACCTCCCCGCCGCGCCGGTGCTCGCGGACATCACGGTCGGCGGCGAGAAGATCCCGGCCGTGGTGCAGGTGACGAAGATGGGCCTGGCGTTCGTATTCAATCGCGTCACCGGCAAGCCGGTGTGGCCGATCAAGGAGCAGCGCGTACCGCAGACTGATGTCCCCGGTGAGCAGACCTCCCCGACCCAGCCCTTTCCGACCAAGCCCGCGCCGTTCGAGCCGCAGGGCCTGAAGGATGAGGACCTGATCGACTTCACGCCCGAGATGAAGCAG
This sequence comes from uncultured Steroidobacteraceae bacterium, assembly GCA_964563075.1. GTDB lineage: Bacteria > Pseudomonadota > Gammaproteobacteria > Steroidobacterales > Steroidobacteraceae > 13-2-20CM-66-19. The sequence continues at coordinate 3,879 of CAZLYG010000104.1, forward strand.
GAGGCGAGGGAAATCGTCAGCCATTACCGCCACGGGCCGCCGTACACGCCGCCCTCGGTGGTCGAGAAGGACAACCTGGGATCGTTGCTGCGGCCGTGTCTGTCAGGCGGCGCGAACTGGCAGGGCGCCGCCGTGGATCCGGAGACCGGCATTTTCTACGTCAGCTCGATCTCCTCGGTCTGCCCCATCGGGCTGCATCCGGACCCGAAGATCTCCGACATGGCGTACGTGGGCACCTACGGAGAAGGCTTTCCTCACGGCTCCCTCGGAGGTCCGGACGGACTGCCCCTCATCAGGCCGCCGTGGGGCCACCTGACCGCCATCAATCTCAACACCGGCGACAACCTGTGGGTGATACCGAACACGGATACGCCGGACTGGGCAACCAACAACCCGGCGCTCGCGGGCATCAAGCTGCCGCGCACCGGCTCGTTCGATCAGGTGGGGCTGCTGGTGACCAAGACGCTGCTCTTCGGTGGCGAGGGCAGCGGCCTCTATCGCGCCGGCGGAGGCGGGGACAAGCTGTTCGCCTACGACAAGGCCACCGGCGCGATCCTGCACACGCTCACGCTCCCCGCCAATCAGTCGGGCGTGCCCATGACCTTCGCGATCGACGGCAAGCAGTACATCGTCGTTGCGGTGGGGGCGAGGAACTCGCCCGGCGAGCTGGTGGCGCTGACGCTTCCCTGAGAGCGCACGTTAACGCAGCTCGATCCAGGTGGGCGCGTGATCGCTGGGCTTCTCCCAGCCGCGTACGTCCCGGTACACGCCCGCGTCCGCCAGGCGTCCGGCCGCCACGGCGTTGAGAAGCAGATGATCGATGCGCAAGCCCGCGTTGCGGGTGTAGGCATCGCGAAAGAAGTCCCAGAACGTGTAGATGATCTCCTCGGGATGGCGGACGCGGACGGCATCCGTCCACCCTTGCTGGCTGAGCCGCGTGAAGGCCTCCCGCACCTCGACTCTGAACAGCGCATCGTTCACCCAGCGCTCAGGCTTGTATACGTCGCGCTCGGTGGGGATCACGTTGTAGTCGCCAGCCAGGACCACCGGCTCGGGGCTGGCGGCCAGGTCGGCCGCGTGCGTGATGAGGCGCTCCAGCCAGCGCAACTTGTAGTCGAACTTCGGACCCGGATAGGGGTTGCCGTTGGGCAGATAAATGCACCCGATCACGATGCCGTTGACGTGCCCCTCGATGTAGCGGCTGTGCACATCGTCGGGATCACCGGGCAGCACGCGCCGAATCTCTCTCGGATCGCTGCCTTTGGCGAGAATGGCCACCCCGTTCCAGCTCTTCTGGCCATGCCAGATCACGCCGTAGCCGGCATTGCGGATGGCCTCTTCAGGGAATTTGTCCTGCGGCGCCTTGATCTCCTGCAGGCACACGACGTCGGGCGCTGACTCGGCCAGCCAGCGCAGCAGGTTCGGCAGGCGCGCGCCGATGCCGTTGATGTTATAGGTCACGATGCGCATGGGGCCATGCTAGCCGTTGCGCCGGAGCGAGGCGAGCCCGCGGTGAGCCGACTTGCCCGGCCTCTGGAGGGGCGGGAAGATGCTCTGCGGGACCGGGATCGTGTTCCAAAAAGGGGGCGGCGCTTGAAGTTCCTTCCGCTGATCTGGGCCGGCATCCGGCGCAAGCTCAGCCGCTCCATCCTCATTCTGGCCCAGGTCATCGTCGCCCTCACGTTGTTCGGTGTGCTGCAGGGCATGAGCAGCGCTGTGCAGCACATCCTGGACAGTACTCACGGCGACCGGCTGTACGTGAGTAACCGCACGAGGTTCGGCTTCCCGCTGCCCATCTCCCTGGTGGAGCGCTTGAAGTCGACTCCCGGGGTCGCCGGTGTGGACTATCAGTTCCGCTTTGCGGGGACGTATCAACGCGCGGACCAGCAGGTGCCCGTCAACGCGACGGACGTCGAGTCCTATCTGGCGATGTTCCCGGAGTTGCAGGTGCAGCAGCCGCAGGCCCTGCAAGCCATGAAGCAGACGCGCGACGGGGCTCTCGTCGGCGGGGAGACGCTGCGGAAGTACGGCTGGAAGGTGGGCCAGCGCATCACGCTGCAGACTCCTTTGCCGCAGAAAAGCGGTTCGCGGGACTGGACGTTCGAGATCCTCGGCAGCTATGAGAACACGGAGCTCCCCGACCAGTCCGTGGTGCTGGTGACCAATTACAAGTACGTGAACGAGGCGCTCGCCGGACAGGCCGATACGATCACTTTCGCCAACGTGCATCTCGCCGACCCGAAGCAGGCCGGGGCCGTGGAGGAGGCCATCGATCGACAGTTTGCGAACTCCCCGAACGAGACGCTCACGCAGTCGGAGCACGACCTGGCGGAGTCCCAGGTCGAAAATATCGGTGGCCTCAATGTGGCCGTGCACCGCATCACCGCCGCAACGTTTTTCGTCCTGCTGTTCGCTACTGGCGCGCTCATGATGCAGTCCATTCGCGAGCGCACCCCCGAGCTGGCCGTGCTCAAGACGTTCGGATTTTCCGACGCCCTCGTCATGGTGTTGATCCTTTGCGAGACCCTCGTGCTCTGTGTGGTGGGCGCGGGCGTGGGGCTGTGGCTCGGAGCCGTCATTCTCGAGCTCGCGCGCTCGCTGCTGCAGCTCGGCTCGATGTCGCTGATCGTAGTGGCGATCGGCTTCGCAAGCGCAGTGCTGCTGGCACTCGCCGGGGGAGCGATACCGGCCTGGCGAGGCCTGCGGCTGCGCGTCGTTGACGCGCTGGCGGGCCGCTGAGCATTCGGCGAGGAGACCCATGCACGTATTTCGGCAGGCGTTTGCTCTCATCGCTGCGGCCCTGCGCAGTATTCCCGAGAGGGTGGGCGCCTCCCTCGTTACCGTGATCGGCATCACGACCGTCGTGGGTGTGCTCGTCACCATGCTGGCCCTCGGCCGGGGGGTCGAGCAGCTCGCGCTCAACACGAATCGTCCGGATCGCGCAGGGGTGATTGCCGGCGGCTCGAGCAGCTCTCTGAACAGTTCGCTGGATCGCGCGACGTACGACAAAATCGTCGACAAGCCCGGTGTCAAGCGCGATGCCCAGGGCAGACCCATCGTGGCGCCGACCTTCGTCACGATCATCGATGGCATCACCAGGACGAATCAGCGCGGTCCCATAGGATTCTTCTCCGCGGGCCCTCAATGGCGGCAGATCTGGACCAACGTGCACGTGGTGGAGGGCCGCTACTTCCAGCCCGGTCTGCATGAGTTGATTGTCAGTCAACGCATCCGCAGTCGTTTCAAGAACATGGATGTGGGTGACACGGTGAAAGCAAACGGCATCTCCTGGAAGATCGTCGGCGTATACAAGGATACGGACAGTTTCTTCGACAACTCCCTGGTGGGCGACGTAGCGACCGTGCTGACCTCATTTCCGCAAGCCACTTACACATCGATCAGCGTGATTCTCGACTCTCCGGCATCATTCCAGACTTTCAAGAAGGCGGTCGCCGCCGACCCCACTCTCAACGTCACGGTGCAGACCGATGTGGAGGCCGACGAGGCCGTCGTCAAGGGGACACGCTCGCTGCTCGACTTCGTCAGCTATTTCATCGGCACGCTGATGGGCATCGGCGCAGCCTGCGCTGCGCTGAGCAGCCTGTATGCGGCTGTGGATACACGCACCAGGGAGATCGCGACATTGCGCGCGCTCGGCTTCAGTTCCGGCGCGGTGATCACCTCGGTGCTGGCGGAGGGGTTCATCCTTGCGATTCCATCAGCTCTGCTCGGTGCGGCCATCGCGTGGTTCGCCTTCAACGGCGATGCGGTGGTGACCGCTGGACTGAACATTCACATGGCCGTCACATCCCACGAGGTTCTCGTCGCATTGTTCTGGGCGCTGGCGATCGCTCTCGCCGGGGGTCTCCTGCCCGCCTTGCGAGCCTCGGGGTTGCCAGTCGCGACGGCGCTGCGCGCGAGCTGATAGAATGGAGACATCGTGGATCCGAAATCGATAACACCGCTGCTGATATTCGCGCTGATCATCTTCGGCGTGTACCGTCGCATGCGTCGCACCTTCGGTCGCCAGACCGTCAATGTGCCCCGCATGTGGGTGCGGGTCCTCATTCTGATTGCCGTCGGCGCTCTGATCTCCTACGCCGCGGTTCGCAATTTGAATACGCTCGAAGCGCTGGCCGGAGGCGTCGCCTGCGGTGCTGCGCTCGCGTTCCTGGGATTGAGGCACACGCAGTTTGAGGTGACCTCCGAGGGGCGCTTCTACACGCCGCACACGTACATTGGCCTGCTGGTGACGGCTCTGTTTCTGGGTCGTCTTGCGTACCGATACATCGCCATGTTCGCTGCCGGACCCGCGTCGATGTCCACCGGCCCGGCCAACCCCATGGCGGCCTACGCGAACAACCCCTGGACGGCCGCAACGGTCGGAATCCTTTTCACGTATTACATTCTGTATTACGTCGGCGTCCTGCTCAAAAGCCGGACACTCTCACAACAGCCCGCCTGAGTGAGGGCGGCTGCTGCCCACAGCAAAGCCGATGACGGCCAGGCACAGGCCGAACGCCAGGCACGTCCATAGACCCAGCCGCGAGAACAGCGTCGGTGGAAGTGCCTGCGGGATCGTTGTATCGATCACGCCGGCGCGGTGAGCCCCGAGGGTGGCAAGGAGGCGGCCGGTAGGCCCGATCACGGCGGAGATTCCGTTAGGCGTGGCGCGGATCACCGGCAAGCCTTCCTCGACAGCGCGCAACTGTGCTTGGGCCAAATGCTGCGGCGGACCCCATGACCCGAACCAGGCATCATCCGACGGATTGAACAGAAACCATGGCCGATGAGCTTCATCCACTACTCTGCCGGAGAAGGTGATCTCGTAGCACACCTGCACGCCGACGGTGGCAGGCGCTCCGGGCGGGCCGAAACCGCGCAACGGGTACGTCCGGGGCCCCGGCCCGCCCGTGAAATCGCCCTCTCCGGGAAGCAGGCGCGATAGCCCGATGCGGCTCAAGATGCTGCGCGCCGGGAGGTACTCCCCGAAGGGAACCAGGTGCGCCTTGTCGTAGCGCCAGCGCAGCGCGCCCGTGCTGTCGAGCTCGAACACACTGTTGTGGTAGATGTCCTTGTTCTCATCCTGCTCGTTGACATCCACCGACTCGCCGCTCAGGAGCAGCAGATCGTGCGGACCCAGCAGCGCGGCCAGGTCCCGGCGGGCGTCCGGCTCGAGCTCCAGGAAGCGCTCCGTCGAGCCCTCCGGCCACAGCAGCAGGCGCGGCTCGGAGAGCGGCTTGCCGGATAGCTTTGCATACAGCTGCGCGTTGCGCGCCGCCTCGTCCGGGTCGTTCTTCTGGTTTTGCGCGATGTTCGGCTGCACGATCCGCACCGGTATGGCGGCGAGGGTCGGGCTGACTTCCGGCCGGGCCGGGACGAGGCGGCCCAGGGACAGTGCAATCAGCGACACTGCGAGAGCGACGCCTGCCGTGGGTCCCCAGTGGCGCCGCAGTCCCACCCACAGCAGTCCCGCAAACAGCGCCGCCAGACCGGAGAGGCCGTAGGTGCCGATCCACCGTGCCGCCTGTGCAACCCAGGGCAACTCGATCCAGATGACGCCCAGCGGGTTCCAGGCAAAGCCGGTAAACAGGGTGGCCCGCAGCCATTCGAAAAGCATCCACGCTGCGGCGAATACGAAGGCGAACGCGAGCTGACCATGTCGCGCCACGCGCCATGTCAGAGCGCCGGCACAGGCGGGGAAGCATGCCAGGTAGAGCGACAACAGCACCACCGCGACCCAGCCCAGCCACGCCGGCATGTTGGCTTGATACGTGAACGCCGTCGCGATCCAATTGAGTCCGAGGACGAAGTGCCCACTGGCAAAGGCCCAGCCGCGCAGCAACGCCTGTCCCAGCCTCTCGGCGGCGGCGATGCGGTCGATCGCAAAGGCGAGCGCCAGGAACGTCAGCGGCCAGAGATCCGCAGGCGCAAAGCCGAAGGCCGATACGGCCCCGGCAATGAGTAGCCAAGCCCAGGGAGCGGCGCGTCTGAGGGTGGAGTGTTTCGCTGTCTTTTCCAGTGTATAGCGAGTTTACTAGATCCCATTACAGGAAGTCCCCACCGCTTCCAGCGACGACGTAAAGCACGCATGCTCGATGCTCTGTTCACACCGCTGAAGATCCGCAGTCTCACCCTGCGCAATCGCTTTGTCATGCCAGGCATGCAGCGCGGCTTCATGGCCGACGGTGCGCCGACAGCGAAAATGGTCGAGTACATGCGCCGCTGCGCGGCCGGAGGGCC
>CAZLYG010000104.1:10131-12808 GCA_964563075.1 uncultured Steroidobacteraceae bacterium
CTGATCATCAGCGAGTCCACATCGCCCGACCACCCTTCAGCGTATTGGCAGCCTGTGATGGGCCGGATGGAAGCTGCGACGCTCGATGCATGGCGGAAGGTCGTCGACGCAGTGCACGCCGGCGGCGCCGGATTCCTGTTGCAGCTCTGGCACCCCGGTGCCATGAGGAAAGTCGCCGCCGGGCACCCGCTCGCGGACTATCCGGCACTCAGTCCGTCAGGGCTCATACAAGCCGGGCGTACCAACGGCCGCGCGATGACACGGCAGGATCTGCAGGAGCTGAAGCTTGCGTACGTCCAGGCGGCGCGACACGCGCACAGCCTCGGCTTCGACGGAGTGGAGGTGCACGCGGCGCACGGTTACCTGCTCGATCAATTCCTGTGGGCGGAAACGAATCGGCGCGTGGATGAATATGGCGGGGCCACGCTTGCCGAGCGCGCGCGCTACTCCGCGGAGATCGCGGCTGCCATTCGGGACGCCGTGGGCGCAGATTTCGTGATCTCGTATCGGTTCTCGCAGTTCAAGGAAGTGGACTACGGTGCTTGCGTCGCTTCGAGCCCGCGGGACCTGCAGGGAATGTTGGCTTTGCTGCGCGCCAGCGGCGTGGACATGTTCAACGTCTCATCGCGCCGCTTTCGCAAGCCCGAATGGCCCGACAGCCCGCATCCTGACTACTCCATAGCCGAGTGGGCCAAGGCCATGACCGACGCGCCCGTCATGACGTGCGGCAGCGTCGGAGTGAATGTCGAGATGTTTGCGAATCTGTTCGACGACGAAGAGCCTTCGCAGCTGTGCGCCGAGCGCGATCTGCAGTTACTGGCGGAGCGTGTCGCGCACGGCCGGCTGGACCTGGTGGGTGTCGGTCGCATGCACATCGCGAACAACGACTTCGTGAACAAGGTGCGCGCGGGGCGCTTCCAGGACCTGGTGCTCTTCAACAAGCGCACTCACCTCATGGAAGCCATGGCGGCCCTCGAGCCCGGATTCGTCGAAGAAGCCCACAAGAACACCGCGGCCGAGTGAGCGCAGCGGTCAGCGCGGCAGTTTCCCTCCAAACCCTCACTCAGCGGCTGCGCCCTCACTCAGCGGCGGCGCCGGAGTCGACGATTGCCTGGGCTGCGCTTGCGGCTGCTGATCCGCCCCTGCCGGGTCGAGCGCGTTGCGGAACCAACGCCATGCCGATCCGTTCGCTACACAAGCTTTTCAGTGGGTGAGACGTATGGACAAGAACGATCCGCAGGCGCTGATCGCCATCGCCATTGTCGTGCTGCTGTTGATAGTGGCGGCTTGGGCAGTCACTCGGTTGCAGACCTCCCGCCGGCTGCGCAAGCGTTTCGGTCCGGAGTACGACCGCCTGCTTGCGGAGCACCGCGATCGGGCGCGTGTGGAGGCTGAGCTGAAGGCTCGTGAAAAGCGCGTCCAGAAACTGACTATCAGGCCGCTGACTCCGGCGGATGCGGCCCGATTCAGCCAGGAGTGGGGCACGCTGCAAGGTCGGTTCGTCGATAACCCCAAAGGCGTCGTCATGCAGGCGGACCGGCTGGTTCGTGACCTGATGATGAAGCGGGGTTACCCGATGGAAAATTTCGAGCACCGTGCCGCCGACATCTCGGTGCATCATCCCGAGTTGGTCGAGACATATCGCCTGGCGCAGGTGATTGCTGCGCGCGATCAACGCGGTGAGGCGACGACGGAGGATCTGCGCAAGGCGGTGGTCTACTACCGGGCGCTGTTCGATGAGCTGCTCGAAGTCCGCGGCGGCCAACCCGGCCTCAGGCCGGCTCACAAAGAGGTAGCGCAGTCATGAGTTCAACCGGAAACCAAGAGTCAGGCGGCAGGAACCTGAGCACCGCAGATCTGGCTGCCGCTGGCAGGCGGCCCCCGGAGAACGCCGATCGCGACGATGAGCCTGATAGCGCGGAGGCCGGCCGTCGGGCCGGTGAGCGCACTGATGCGCCCTCCCGCACCGCTCGGACGGGCGAGCGGCCCGCTGCAACAGCAGGAGAGCGATCTGCCGCGGCGCGAAGCGATCGGCCCGCCCCCGCCGATAAACCCTCCAGCGATGCTGAACAGCTGGAGCCGCTGTTCCCAGCGGATGTGGCCGCTGACTATCGCTCCCGCTGGGCTGCCGTGCAGAGCAGCTTCGTCGATGATCCGCGGAGCGCGGTGCGGCAGGGCGATGAGCTGGTGGCGCAGATGATGAAAAATCTCGCCGAGTCTTTTGCCGCGGAACGCGGGCGCTTGGAAACGCAGCTGGGGCAGACGGGCTCGACGACTACGGAAACGCTGCGCGTCTCGTTGAGACGCTATCGCTCGTTCTTCGAGCGACTGCTATCGCTTTAGCCTGCTGCATCCATCACCAGCGCGAGCGACACCAATGCCGTGCCGCTCATGGTGCCGGCGCCTTCCGTGGGGCTTCCGGGAGGAGGGCGCTACGCCGGTGCCCCGTAATCTGTTCTAAGATGCGCCGCTCGGCGTGAGCGCGCATGCGCGCTCCGGTCGAGTCCCAGCACCAGCCTCACCATCATCATCCCGGAGACTTCCATGTCACTCAGAATCGGCGACGAGGCCCCCAATTTCACGGCCGATACCACTCAAGGCAAGATCGACTTCCATCAGTGGATCGGCAACGGCTGGGCCATCCTGTTCTCGCACCCGAAGGATTTCACTCCGGTGT
>CAZLYG010000105.1:0-12801 GCA_964563075.1 uncultured Steroidobacteraceae bacterium
GCTCTGGCGCAAGCGCGTGCGAACCGTTCTGCTGGTCGTGCCGATCGTGTGCGCGTTCGCCTTGTTCGGACTCCTGCAGAGCGTGACCGTGAATATCGACCGGCGTATTGCGGCAGCCCACCGCGATCGCCTGTTCGTGACCAGCATCACGGGCTTGCAGGACCCGGCGCGCAGCTCGGGGATGCCGGATGCTCTGCCGCTGAGCATGCTGGCACGCATTCGCGCCATCGCCGGCGTCGAGCGGGTCAACGCCCGGACCTTTCTGGGTGGCGCCTACCAGCGGCCCAATCAGTTCATTCCGGTGCTCGGCACTGATCCCGGCTCCTATTTTGCACTCGCGGACGACGTGCTGACATCGCGGCAGGCTATTGCGGCGCTCGCGGCCGATCGCACCGGCGCCGTGGCCGGCCGCTTCCTGATGCGGAAGTATGGCTGGAAGATCGGCGAGCCCATCATCCTGCAGTCGCCATTCCCGAAACTCGACGGCTCGCGCGACTGGCACTTCGATATCGTCGGCGTCTACGACGTCAAAGGAGCGCCGGGCGATAGCGCATTCCTCATCGCAAACATCGCCTATGTCAATGCGACACGGCAGATCAATCGCGATACGGCCGACCTGATGGTCGTCAAGGTTGCCAACCCCGATGCGGCCGGCGACGTCGCGCTCGCAATCGACAACGCTTTCGCCAACTCGCCGCACCCCACGCTGACGCAAACCGAAGCAGACTTCGGCACGACTCAGGTGCAGCGCGCTGGTGACCTCGGCTTCATGGTGTCGGCAATCATCGGCGCGGTGTTCTTCGCGCTGCTGTTCTCGACCGGTGCACTGATGATGCAATCGAATCGTGAGCGGTTGCCGGAGCTGGCCGTATTGAAAAGCGTGGGTTTTAGCGACGGCCGAGTGGTAGCGCTGATATTGGCGGAATCCATGATCTGTTGTGTGTGCTCTGCGGGCGCAGGTCTGGGCGTCGCGCGCTTGCTGCAACCTTTTGCCCGGCAGGCGGCGCCGCTGGTTGGAGTGTCGGTACCGGTCATCGCGGCCGGTATGGGTGTCGCCGCGCTTCTGGCGCTTGCCGTGGCTGGCGTGCCGGCGTGGCAGAGCCGCAATCTGCCGATTGCCACCGCACTGCAGCGGCGCTAGCGGGCGGCCATGAGGTTCATCAAAGAAGCAACCGAGCTGGCTGTCGTCGGCATACGGGGGATCCCTGGTCGTCGAGGTGCCTCGCTCGTCACGGTCATCGGTGTGACCAGCGTCGTGGGCGTCCTCGTATCTTTGCTCGCGATGCGCGAAGGGTCGGCTCCGTTGGGTAACGATGGAGCTGGCGCAGAGAACGTCGTGGTCCTCGGGCGCGGAGCGACCTCCATTGCGCAGAGTGTGCTCAGTCGCGAGACTGTGTCGATCATTGAGGATGCGCCGGCCCTGAAGCGAGCGCCGGATGGCCGGCCCTACCTGGCAGCCAGCACGATCGTGAGCGTGGATGCCATGCGGCGCAATGGCAGGAGAGGCAGTGTGCTGTTAGTTGGGCTCACCTCGGGGTCCACGCTGTTGCATCCGGCTTTCCGGATCGTTGCGGGAAGACTCTACCGGCCCGCGGTGCACGAGCTCATCGTGTCGGATTACATCCAGAGAATATTCCGCGGCATGGAGGTAGGGAAACACATCATGCTGCATGGGATCGAATGGACCATAGTCGGCGCGTTCACGGGCGGCGATTCGCTGGCCAGCAGTACTCTGCGTGGGGATGCGGAGACAGTGCTCGCGGCGTTTGGCCGCAATACGTTTCAGGAGGTCGACGCGCAGCTGCAGTCTGCGGCCTCTTTTCAGGCCTTCAAGGCTGCCTTGCTGAGCAATCCTGCCATCGCGGTGGACGTGAAGACGCTTGCGCAGAGTCGTGAGGAGACCTATGGAGGCCTGAATCGACTGCTGGACTTCATTGCCTTTGCCATCGGAGGCGTGATGGGGGGCGGTGCGGTCTGCGGCGCGCTGGGCACTTTGTATGCTTCAGTGGATGCGCGCAGACACGAGATCGCAACGCTGCGCGCAATCGGCTTCCGCGGCGGACCGATCGTCGTGTCGATCCTGATTGAAGGGGTGGTGCTGGCTCTGCCGGGAGCAGCTGTGGGTGCGTGTCTCTCCTGGGCTCTTTTCAATGGACATGTCGTCAGCACTCAAGGTTTGGTATTCCCGTTGATGCTGACCGCCCACGTGCTGTGGATCGGAACAGCGTGGGCGCTCGCGATCGGGTTGCTCGGCGCATCGTTACCGGCTCTGCAGGCGGCGCGGATGTCCGTCTCCGAGGCCCTGCGCACGAGTTGACCGCAGGCGAGCGGCCCGCAGGGCGGTCTTGTCTCCTGTCTATCTATCTTATATACAGCAATGATGTCCTCGCCACCATCACCCGCGCTGCGCATCGGTCCCATTTCGACGGCCGCTCATGGCGCCCTCTATCAGCAGATCGTGGATGGCATCAAGCGCGAAGTTGCCTCGGGTCGTCTGGCGCCGGGGAGCGCGTTACCCTCGTTCCGAGTTCTCGCTGAGGAGCTGCTGGTGAGCCTCATCACCGTAAAGCGCGCCTACGAAGAACTGGAGCGCGAAGGGATCATCTACCGGCGCGAGCGACTGGGCACATTCGTGGCGGAGCTGGGACACGATCGAACACTTGCCACGCAGCGCGCCGCTGCTCGCGAAAACATCGCGGCGGGGGTTCGCGCCGGGAGAGAAGCGGGAATGTCGGATCGGGAGCTGCAGCAGGTGCTGCGGGAAGAGTTGCGAGCCACCGGCGAGCTGAGCCCGCGGCGCTCGGGGGCGGGATGAATCCGGAAAGCCCTTGTGTGGACGCCTTCGCCATCAGTGTCCGCGGCCTGTGCAAGAGCCTCGGGATGAAGTTCGCCCTGGGTCCGCTCACCTTGAACATCCGCCAGGGCGCGATCTGTGCGCTGGTCGGTCCGAACGGCGCGGGCAAGACGACATTGATGAGCCTGCTCATGGGGTTGCGACAGGCCGACGCCGGTAGTGCCAGAGTGCTCGGCTATGACGTTGCTGAAAGCGAGGTCGATGTCAAACGCCATGTTGCCTACGTCTCGCCGGATGTCAGCTACAGCGCATGGGAGACAGTGGGGCGGACCATCGATTTCATCAGCGGCTTCTATCCTGATTGGAGCGACGAGCGCTGTGCGCGGTTGCTCGGCAGTTTCGGCCTGCGGCGCAGCGAGCATGTCGACGCACTGTCGTTCGGTTCACGCGTCAAGCTGGCGATATTGCTGGCCTTGTCCCGGGATCCTCGACTGTTGCTGCTGGATGAGCCGGCGGCAGGGCTCGACACGGTGGCCCGTCAGCAGCTGTTCGGGGAGCTGTTGCACTTCATGCGCGATGAGCGGCGCACCATCGTGATCTCGTCGCATCAATTGTCGGAAGTGGAGCGGTTGGCCGACCACGTAGCGGTGATGCAGGCCGGACAGGTCATCGCATGCGGCGCGATTCCGGACTTGCTCGAGCGCTACCGCCAGCTCGACATCGAGCTTCCCGATGACTCCGCACGGCACGGTATGCCTGAGCGCCTGCAGATTCTTGCCCAGGACCGTCGTCGCGCGCGCGTGCTGTTGGATACGGCTTCATCGCAGCGACAGGTGCTCGCGCGCCTCGGCATTGAGGTCATCTCCGAGAGCGCACTCACACTGGAAGAGCTGGTAGTCGCCCTGACGAAGACCGGCACAGCCCGCTGGCAGCCGAAGTTCGCGTGACTCGCGCCGTCTCGAGGCTGGTGATCGACTACGCTCGCCGGACACCGGAGGTATGGCTTCTGGTGGCCGGTGTAGAGATCGTGCAGACCTCGATCTTCTGGGCACAGCGCTCCGAGCACCTGCCGTTCATCGGCTGCGTGATCGCCGCCATGGCATTCCCCATCACGTTTGCTTCTTCGCTCGGCTTGATGAGTACGTTGCCCGTGCGTCGTGGCGAGATTGTTCGGGTCCGGTGGTGGGCACAGATCGGCTTGCCGGCGCTGGTCGTGTCCGTAGCCATCGCTCTGTCATGGCTGGCGAATCTGGCCTGGGGCTTCCCGGTCCCTCCGCTCTCCCATCTGGCGAGCGCGATTCTCGGCTCAGTTGCCATCCTTGCGCTGCTGTCGGCGCTGCCTCTACCCACCCCGAACCGTTCAGGGTCGAACCTCACCCAGTTCGCAGGAACATGGAGCCTGTTGGGGACCGGAGCTCTGTTCGGCTATCCGATTGGCTGGATGCCGAAGGTCGTGACTGCTGGTCTGGGAGCGTGCGGCGTCCTGGTGGCCATTGCACGCTTCCTGCGAGCAGGCTCGGCAACCCACACGGGCCTCTCAGCCCTGCACTCCGCGCAGTGGCATGGACGGGCTGAGCGATCTGCCCGGAGCGTGAGCCTGCATGGATGGTCGGTCCTTTTTGTGCAGCTGCTGCAGTCCACTCTCTGGCTGTGCCTGCTGGCGACGCTCGGCGGGACGGTGCTTCGAAGGCTGGTGCCTGCGCTGGACCTGCCGCAACTGACTTCGGTGTTGCCGGTTCTGTTCGTCTCGGCGACCGGGATATGTTGCAGCCTGGTCGCGCGGCGCTGCCTGCGCGCTCTTCCGGCGCTGCAATGTTTGCCGATCAGCACCCACCGGCTCGCCCTGGTCCTGTGCGCCATACCCCTGCTCCCCGCGCTCGCCGCGTGTGCGGTAGCGACGCTGGTGCACTCCTGGCTCCCGTCGCTCGGAGTGGCGATTCCGATCTATGTACTGCCGGTATTCGCCATCGTTCCCCCATTGTCCGCAGCCTGGACCCGAGCGGCCTCGAGCCACGCTGTAGCGACTCACATTTCCCGTTGGGCTGCCATCCTGCAGCTGGCTACCTGGCCGTTGTGGGCGGGCTCATTCGGGGCGCTCGCTCTGACGAACCTGTTGCCCCCCTGGTTCGGTCCGCTGGCCATAGTGTTGACGATCGCTTCGGCCCCGATCGGCTACGTCATGATGCGCGCCCGCATTCGCGCCGGCTACGCAGACTGATGCGTCGCCCAGCTTGCCGGTCCGCCTCTCGGGAACTTTCCGCCACGGCAGCCTCACGACACTGTCGTCGTTAGCAGACACCGCCCTGGGTGCGGCTCGAGTACAGGCTTTCCGCGCCCGCCAACGACTGCGGCGCAGCGGCGGCATGCGCAACGTCAACGCCCCCGGTCGCCGATTGGCGACGGCGATTTAAACGTTTCAGATCAGGGGCTTGGTCGTGCTTTGGCGACATCTGCGCCGATAGCTGTCGGCTGACGCAGACAGAAGCCCGGCCGCGCGTTTTTCCAACACGTTTGCGCCCAAGCTGGGAATACCAACAACCTCAAGCGCTTAGTGGAGCTGGCACGGGTCCTGCACCTTGTCTGCCAGTGTCGCTGCATCGCCCTGCGTCACCCAACAGCAACCCCGCCGAAAGTCGGGGGCGCACAAACTCCGGTCCAAGGCACGTAATGCCCGTGACAGCGGAGTTGCCGGGGGGCAGCCCACATTGCCTCGTCACAGACCGCCAGCGAGGGCTGCGCGGCACTCCTGCAACTCCCTGCTGAGCACTCGTTCCGCCCGCCGGCATTGGGGTCATTCTTTTGGGAGTTAGCATGAAACTAACCAAACTCGGGTTTGTGTCGGATCGTTTTGCGCGCATGGCGTTGATGGGCAGCGTGGCGCTCGCAATCGCCGGTCCCGCGGCCGCGCAGAACAGCGACAACTTCCCGCGCCTGGGGATTCTGTCGACTGCGGGGGCGCAGAAGTATGCCAGCGCGTTTCAGACGTACGCCGCCAAGTTTCAGATGGTGGTGATCGGCGGCGATTACGAAACCTGGCAGCAAGGGGCGGGCTACAGCAAAGAGACGGTCATCGCGAGTATCAAGTCGCAGTCCTTCGTGCACACGAAGGTGTTTCAATACGTCGCCCTCAACGCGCTCTACAATTCCAGCTACGCCAGTTACAACCCGCTGCCCCACTGGTACAACCAGGTCGTTGCACGCAACTGGTGGCTGCATCCCACCACGACCGTCGGCACTCCCGTGACGGACCCGCAGTCAGCGCAGCGTTGGCTGGTGGACATGGCACCGGAGGTGCCCGTGGATCCCTCGACGGCCCTGGGGCCGTACCAGTGGGCGGCGAAGTTCGTCGATGACCTGTTTCGCCTCGGTCACTACTCCGGCACCTCGGCTGCCCCGGAGCTCGATGGCTTCTTCCTCGATGGAGTGATGATCGATCCCAACAACGGCGGCGGCAATGTCGCCAACGGCGATTGGGAGAGAATCGGTACCACCCAGGCGCACAATGCGCCGAGCACCTATAACGCCGTGATGGCGGGTGAGAAGTCGTTCTATACGTACCTCAGCACGGCCTGGCCCGGCAGCATTCAGCTCGGTAACGTCGGCGGGCACTTTGGCGCCGCGGTTGCCGGTGCCTACAGTCCCACGGACGCCACGCTCAACAGCCAGCTCCTGGCCGGTACGTCGCCGCTGAGCGGCGCTATCCAGGGTGGCGATTTCGAGCACATCATGGGCAAGAGCTATTCCGTCGAGGCGTGGGGCGGTTCCGCGGCCATGCAGGCGCAGTATCGGACGGCGATGCTCAATCTGGGCGGCCCCAAGATGATGCTGTTCAGCCAGGGGAACGTGCAGGCCAACGGCAGTGACCCGGTGACCTTCAATTCTTCCGGACAGCCCGCATCGTGGTCCGCTGCATGGCAGGGCGAGCGTTACGGGATCACCGCCGCACTGATGAACAACGGCTACTACTTCGCCGACGGCGGTACTTACGACGAAGAGACCGCGGCCAACCATCGCTGGTTTGACGAGTACGACAACGCGGGTGCCGGCGTCGGTTACCTGGGTCAACCCGTCAGTGGCTCGTTGGGCAATCCGCAGACGGGCGCGTGGAGCAACGGCGTGTGGATGCGCGAGTTCCAGAATGGCGTGGTGCTGTGGAACCCGAAGGGCAACGGCGCGAGAACCGTGAATGTCTCCGGGCTCAAGAGTACCTCCGGACACGCCGGTCTCAGGCACATCGCCGGCAAGCAGAATCCCAGCATCAACAACGGTCAGGCAGTGAGCTCGGTTACTCTGCAGGATCGCGATGGTGTGATTCTTCTGTGGACCACCCCGTAGAGCCGGGCAGGTTTCCGCTGCGGAGCACGACATTGCGGGCTTGAAAGCAAGCCCGCAATGTCCCGGTTGCCACAAACTGCTGCTCCCGGGTGCGGCACGCTCGCCTACAATCGGACCATGGCGATCGCACACCCCTTGGCGCCGGGCGCAGCCGCGCCGGCGGCGCGAGCCGTCAGGACACACCAGGCCTTGTTCGGCCTGTGGGCACTGTTCTGGCTGCTGATGATCACCGTTTCCGAACAGGATTCGTGGCGTAATCCGGCCATCAGAGCTTGGGAACCGGTGCTATGGGAAGGGAGCTCGGGGCTTTTCGGTACCTTCTGGCTGTGCGTTGCCCTGCGTGCGCGTGCGCGCTTTGCGCCCTACCTGGACCGGCCCCGCCTCTGGTTTGCCCGGCACCTGTTGTGGCTGCCGCTGATCGCCGCGACTTTCCTGGCAACCGTCTATCCGCTACGTGCGCTCGCCTACGAGCTGGTCGGCCGCGCTTATTTCCACCCGCCGTGGACGTTCGTCGTGCCCTACGAGTGCGTGAAGATCACTCTGTATGCGGGCCTGTGGATCGGCATCCTGTTCGGATTCGACTCGCACGCGCAGTGGGAAAGGCAGAGGGGACGCCTGCTGCAGCTGCAGCGGGCATTGACGGAAGCGCAGCTGGCGCGCCTCAAGGGACAGCTGCAGCCGCATTTCTTCTTCAATGCGCTCAACACCATCTCCGCTTTGATGCATGTGGATGTCGGCAAGGCAGATCGCCTGGTCGCCGGGCTGGGCGAGCTGCTGCACATCAGCCTGCGCTCGGGTGAGCAGGAGATGACACCGCTACGGGAGGAGCTGCGATCCCTCGAGCTGTATGCGCAGATCATGCAGGAGCGCTTCAGGGACCGGGTCACTGTGGGCTGGCACGCGAATCCCGATGCCTTGGACATCAAGGTCCCCACGCTGCTGTTGCAGCCCCTGCTGGAGAACGCATTCAAGCACGGCGTCGAATGCACTACCGGTGCGCTGCATATCGATATCACCGCCCGGCGCGAGGCGGATTCGCTGGTCCTCATCATCAGCAATAGCGGCTCGACGCTGACGCCCGGCTACCGCGAGGGCGTGGGGCTGCGCAACTCTCGTGAACGGCTGACGGTCATCTATGACGGAGCGGCGACTTTGAGTATCCGAAATGAGGACGGCACTGTTGCCGCACGGGTCGTCATACCGCTGACGGGCAGCTCGGCATGATCCGTATCCTCATCGCCGATGATGAGGCTCCCGCGCGCGAGAAGTTGCAGCGCTGGATCGCGGAGCAGCCGGACATGGAAGTGGTGGGGAGCGTGGCAGACGGCCTCACTGCGGCGCAGGGTATCGAGCAACTGCGTCCCGATGTCGCGCTGCTCGACATCCAGATGCCGCTACTGAGCGGCCTCGAAGTCGCCGCGCAGCTGGAAGCTTCCTGCGCGCCGCTCATCGTGTTCGTGACCGCGTTCGATGAGCATGCCGTCAAGGCATTCGAGCTCAATGCGGTCGACTATCTGCTCAAGCCCTACGACAAGGATCGGCTGCTGCGGGCACTGCAGCGGATACGCGGGCGCCTGCGCCTGGACGGCAGCGATTCGCACGCAGCCGCCGTGGCGACCGCGCGAGCCCAAACGGCATCGGGGGCGCGCTTGCTGGTGCCGGATGGAGAGCGCCTGCAACTGATAGACACCGCATCGGTCGAGTGGCTCGAGGCGGATGACAACTACGTCCATGTGCACACCGCCCGACGCAGCTATCTACTGCGGCGCACGCTGCAGGACCTGCTGATGCAATTGGGCGAGCAACATTTCGCGCGCATACACAAGTCGGCGGCA
The DNA here is from genome assembly GCA_964563075.1 of uncultured Steroidobacteraceae bacterium. Classification (GTDB taxonomy): domain Bacteria; phylum Pseudomonadota; class Gammaproteobacteria; order Steroidobacterales; family Steroidobacteraceae; genus 13-2-20CM-66-19. The sequence continues at coordinate 8,965 of CAZLYG010000105.1, forward strand.
GTCAACCTCAGTGCGATCGCGGCGCTCAGTCCCTTGTTCAAGGGAGACTACGAGATCGAGCTGCGCAACGGTCGTATGCTGCGCCTGAGTCGGCGCTATCGCGAGGCTCTGTTCGATCGCATGGGGCGCTGAAGGCCCGGCTGGCCCCGGCCTGATCCCCGCTCACCCCAAGGTCGCTGCCCGGCGGACCCCGCCAGCGTAGTTTGCCTCCAACCATTACAGCGGAGGGAACGAACATGCAGGCGGGTTCTTCACTGGCGCGCTTTCGCGCTGGGACGACGCGACGTCTTGTGGTATCGCTGGCGGCAGTCTGCATCATCGTCGGTGTGAGTGCCGGCAATGCCATAGCCGACGAGTGGCCCTCCTACGGCAGGGATCCCGGGGGCACTCGCTTCTCTCCGCTCACACAGATCACACCTGAAAATGTCCGGCGCCTGCGACCTGTGTGGACGTTTCACACGGGCGATATCTCCGATGGGAAAGACGGCGGCCCACGCAGCGGGTTCGAGACAACTCCACTTCTGATCGACGGCAGGCTCTTCCTCACGACCCCCTTCAACCGCGTCATTGCGCTCGATCCGGCGACCGGAACCCGGCTGTGGGAGTTCGATCCGAAGCTCAGACGCAGCGACGCGTACGGCGATGGATACACGAATCGCGGTCTTGCAGCGTGGCGCGATCCCAAGCCAGCTCAGGGCGGGTGTGTTCTTCGGCTGTACGAAGCGACTCTCGACGCACGGCTGCTGGCGCTGGATGCTCGCAATGGCACTCCCTGCACGGACTTTGGCGCAAATGGAGCAGTCAACCTGGCCGACGTTCCCAACTACCGGCCCGGGGCATATCACTTGACGTCCCCTCCAGTGGTGCTGGATGGGGTTGTCATCGTCGGCTCCGGGATCAACGACAACGAGAGTGTCGACATGCCGGACGGCCTGGTTCGCGGATTCGATGCACGCACCGGTACGCTGTTATGGAAGTGGGAGCCGCTGCAGCGGCCAGCGCAGGGTCAGGGCGGCGCCCCATGGCGAGCGGGAGCCGCCAATGCGTGGTCGATTTTCAGCTACGACCCCGCTCGCGACCTGGTCTACGTTCCTACCGGAAGCGCGAGCCCGGACTACTACGGTGGGTTGCGTCCAGGGGATAACCGGTGGGCCGATTCAGTGGTAGCGCTGCGCCCGCGCACCGGAGAGCTGGTGTGGGGATTTCAGCTGGTGCATCACGATCTGTGGGATTACGACACCGCCGCTGCACCGCTGGTCACGACGTTCACGCTGAATGGGAAGCGCACCTCCGCACTGATCGCGGGCAACAAGTCGGGGATGATCTATGTACTGGATCCGTCAACGGGCCAGCCAGTGCTGCCGATCGAGGAACGGCCCGTCCCGCAGAGCACCGTGCCAGGCGAGTTGACATCCCCAACGCAACCGTTCCCGGTTACCGTGCCGCCGCTTGCACCGCAGTCTGTCGCCGTGGATCAGGGGGGTCTGGCGAGTGATGGCGATCGCAGGGCTTGCGAATCGGAGCTGCGCTCACTCTCCGGGCTCTCGGTGTTCTCCCCGCCCAGCCTGCAAGGTGTCCTGAGCGTCCCGGGCCCGTTCGGGGGCATCAACTGGAGTGGCTTTGCGTGGGATGCCGTGCACCAGAGGTTGATCGTCCCGGTTTCCAACCTGCCCTATAAAGTACAACTCATCCCGGCCGGGGATTTCAGATCCGGCCGCCACGGTGAGGATGCGCACGCGGACCTCGGCTGGCAGGCGGGAGCGCCGTACTCGATGGCACGTGATTGGCTCAGGGCGCCGTCGGGCTTACCTTGCACGCCGCCGCCCTGGGGGGAGCTCGTGGCGGTCGACCTGGCCGCCGGCAAGATTGCATGGCGCACGCCCCTGGGCTCGTTGCAAGAGATCATGCCCGCGGCCGGTACGAGATCCGGCTCGCTCATCCTGGGCGGGCCGATCGTGACGGCCAGCGGGTTGATTTTCATCGGCGGAGCCACTGACAAACGCTTTCGTGCGCTGTCCTCCGTCACGGGTCAGGAGCTCTGGTCAGCCGAGCTCCCCGCCAGCGCCCACGCCCTGCCTATCACTTACCTCGTGAACGGGCAGCAATTCGTGGTGGTCGCGGCCGGTGGGCACGCCAAGATCGCGGAAGAGGGGCTCGGCGATGCCCTGATCGCCTTTGCTCTGCCCTGATATGGGACGCGCAGCGCGCCCTCTGCCGCGGCAGTTCACTGTCGGCTCACGCGGCCCTGCGTCGGAGTGGGGTTCCGCATGTGATTCATTCTGCGCGTGATCCGCGGACGGTCGGAACTGCGGCCCGGAGCATCCGTTGGTTCGACGACTCCATCGTGTCGGAAACACCAGGTTAGGACCATGAACAAGCTGACAGTGGTTATTTCAAGCGTGGCACTGTTTGCAACGGGCGCCGCCGTTGCTCAGACCCAGTCCACTGCACCGGCGACGTCTCCTTCGACCTCGTCGCAACCTTCCTCATCCTCGCAATCCTCATCGAGTACTTCCAGCCAGAGCCACTCCTCGATGAGCCGCAGCCAGAAGTCGGCAGGAAAGCACAAACGTCACGCGAACACCCAGGGCCAGACTCCCGACAGCTCCTCGAGCTCCAGCTCGAGCAGTCCCTCCAGCAACAGCTCGAACAGCAGCTCGAGCTCATCCACGCCGGCACGCTAGCGCCCCGGAGTCTGCAACACGCGAGTGCATCGGCAACGAGTCCCTCCACGGGTGACGGCCATGAATGAACCAAGCGCGCCCGATTCAGCGGCGGTAGCCGCGGAAACCGGTGCTCTCGCCAAGAATGTCGCCGGCGCAGCCAGCGGCTCGCATTCGATGTTGGAGCGCGCCGGCGAGGCGGTGGCCGCAGTCAAGCTCGGCTCGCGGGTCATTCCGGCGGCCTGGCGTTTCGCCAGGCGCCGGCCCTGGGCCGCGAGCCTCGCAACGCTCGTGCTGCTCGGGGCGGCCGTCGTGATCCTGCCGCGCATCAGGGCATTTCGAGATCCTCCGGCCTGAACCCGCGGAGGGTGCTGTTCATGAGCACGACGGCTCAGGGGCGGGGACGGGAGGCCCGCACACCCCAGGAGATTCCAGGCCGCGGCTGGTGGGACATTCTGGTGCGAGTGTTCAAGCGGTTGGGCACCGACAACGTCACGTTGGTCGCCGGTGGCATGGCGATGTATGCCTTGCTATCGGTGTTCCCGGGCCTGGCGGCCGCGGTGTTCATCTACGGCCTGTTTACCACGCCGACGGATGTTGCCCGGCATCTCAGCGTGTTTGCCGGGATGCTGCCACCGGGCGTATGGCAGATCTTCAACACCCAGTTGCAGGCCTTGACGCGTCATCCCCAGAGCACCCTGAGCGTGGCCGCCGGCGTCGGTTTGCTTCTGGCTGTGTGGAGTGCGCGCTCTGCCATGAGCTCCCTGATGACGGCCACCAACATCGCCTATGTGGAGACTGAGAAGCGCAATTTCTTCGTGCAGATCCTCATCTCGCTGGTGCTGACCATCGGTGCCGTCGCAGGATTCATTGCACTGCTGCTGTTGGCAATTGCCATACCGGTGGCGCTGAAGGTATTGGGCACCAGCGTGTGGATGCAGTGGGCACTCGATGCCTTGCAGTGGGTGATTCTGTGGGGTCTGGCGGTCGCCGCGCTCGCCTTCGTGTACCGCTATGCGCCGGCACGGGAGCGTGCCCGCTGGCGCTGGGTGACGTGGGGGTCGGCGATTGCGGCAACGCTCTGGCTGCTGGCGAGCGGGCTGTTCGCATTCTATGTGCGCACGTTTGCAAACTACGGCAAGACGTACGGCGCCTTGGGCGGAGTTGTCGCTCT